>JBBRDH010000007.1:0-64007 GCA_038204125.1 Mycobacteriales bacterium | reverse complement strand
CCTTCGCCGTACCGTCCAGCTTCGTCAGGACAATGCCCGTAACGTCGACGACCTCGGCGAAGACCCGGGCCTGCACCAACCCGTTCTGGCCGGTGGTGGCATCGAGAACCAGCAGGATCTCGTCGACCTCGGCGAGCTTTTCGATGACCCGTTTGATCTTCCCCAGCTCGTCCATCAGGCCGGTCTTGGTATGCAGCCGGCCGGCGGTGTCGATCAGCACAGCGTCGGCACCGTCCGCAATGCCCCGCCTCACCGCATCGAAAGCGACCGAGGCCGGGTCTGCGCGGTCGTCGCCGCGCACCACCGCGGCCCCGGCCCGTTCACCCCAGGTCGCCAGCTGCTCGGCTGCCGCGGCCCGGAAGGTGTCCGCGGCGCCGAGCACCACGGTGTGGCCGTCGGCGACGAGCACCCTGGCCAGCTTGCCGGTAGTGGTGGTCTTTCCGGTTCCGTTGACGCCGACAATGAGCAGCACCGAAGGCCGGCCGTCGTGAGGCAGCGCCTTGACCGCGCGGGAAGGGATCCGACCGGAGAAGTCTTCTTCCACGGCGTCGATGAGGACGCGACGGAGCAGGGCGCGGGCCCCGGCGGCATTCACGACGCCTGATGCAGCCACTTCCCGCCGCAGGGTGGTCGTGATCTCCGCAGCGGCGGCCGAACCCAGATCCGCCATCAAAAGGGTGTCCTCGACGTCGGTCCAGGAGTCCTCGTCCATGGCACCGGCGCCCAGCAGGCCGAGCAATGACCGTCCGAAGGTGTTCTGCGACCGGGAAAGACGGCCCCGCAGCCGACCTAGACGCCCGGCGGCCGGGGCGATCTCATCCGCTGGCACCAGCCCGCTGATCGGTTCGGCGGTGATCGGTTCGGCGGTGATCGGTTCGGCGGGCTCGGCGGGCTCGGCGGTGATCGGTTCGGCGGCGGGCTCGGCGGTGACCGGGTGAGCGGCTAACGAGTCCGCGGTGACAGGTGCGGAGGTGGCTGGGGCGGTGGCCGGTTCGACGTCGGCCTCCGGGAGGGGCACATCCACGACTGTGGGGCGGATCGAGTCGCGGGGAACGGACGCGTCGTCGCCGACGCCCGGCTGACCGTCGGTTTCCGTCCGCTCGGGCAATCGGACATCCGCTCGAACTTGCGGGGCGACCGACGGCGGTGCCTCCGGGGCGGCCAACGGCGGAGTGGAGCGGAGCGGATGGGCACCGGTCGAGGGCCGCGGCGCGGACGAAGGGGCAGCAGTGGGCGGGCGGCCCGAAGGAGGCGGTGCAGTAGGCGGCCGGGACGACGGTGGCCGGGTCGAAGGTGGCCGGGTCGACTGCGGTGCAGCCGTCCTGGCGGTCGGGGCGGGATCCGCCGCGGGCCGCGGGGTCGTCGCTGTGCCCCCGGCAGAGAAAGAGATCGAGCTGCCTGTCCGGTATCCCCCCTTCGCCGGCGGACCTGGCGCTATCTCCGGCTTCCGTTGCCCCTCGACCGGCGGCGCGGTAAGCGAGATCCGGCGGCGGCGCGCCAGACCCGCTCCCACGGCGAGTGCGACGGCAAGCACCGCAACGATGACGATGATGATCCAGATCCAGGTCGGCACGTCCCTCATCCTCCCAGAGGTGACCCGGCCCCTTGATCAGACGCTGTCGAACAGCCGGTCCACCACCCGCCTGGCTCGGCGGGTCGCCCGTCGGTAGTCGTCGACGAACTCTCCGGGATCGCCGCCCTCCGGGTAGCCGAGGGCGCGGGCGACACCGGCCAATTCGCGGCCGTGTGCCGGTATCTGGTCCTGCGGCTTGCCGCTGACCAACATCAGCGCGTTACGGGTCCGGGTGGCCTCCAGCCAGCCTTCGCGCAGCGCGAGCGCGTCCGCGGACCCGATGATGCCGGCGGCGGCCGCGGCATCGATGGCTGCCAGGGTGGCGGTGGTCCGCAGGCCCGGAACTTCGAAGCCGTGCTGCAGCTGCAGCAACTGGACGGTCCACTCGACGTCTGACAAACCGCCCCGGCCGAGCTTGGTGTGACCTGCCGGATCGGCTCCCCTAGGGAGTCGCTCCGCGTCGACCCTGGCCTTGATCCGCCGAATCTCGATGACATCCCTGGGGTCGAGACCACCTATCGGATAGCGGAAGTCGTCGGCCGCGGAAATGAAGGCGGCACCCATTTCCCGGTCGCCGACGATGAACCTCGCGCGCAGCAGCGCCTGACGTTCCCACGGCGCGGCAAATCGCTCCCAGTACGACCGGTACGCCTCCAGGGTCCGGACCAGGGGCCCGTTGCGGCCCTCCGGCCGGAGGTTGGCGTCCACCAGCAGCGGCGGATCCGGCGTGGGGCGACCGAGCAGCCGGGCCATCAGATCGGCCACGGCGGCCGCGTCGTCCATGCCGTCCCGAGGTTCCTCGCCCTCGACCGGCTCGGCCACATAGATCACGTCGGCATCCGAGGCGTAGCCGAGCTCGGCGCCGCCCAGCCGGCCCATCCCGATGACCGCCAAGCGGCCGCGGAGCCTTCCCTGCCGCTCCACGATCTGCCGCTCGGCCGCTTCGTACGCGGCCTGCAGACTGGCTTCCGCGACGCTCGTGAGGCCGCGGGCGATATTGTCCACCGAGATCAGGCCGAGCATGTCGCCGCAGGCCAGCCGGAGCATCTCATGGCGGCGGCCCGAGCGGGCGGCGTCAACCGAGTCCTGGGTCGTCAGCGCCCGGCGGGCCCTGGCGAGCAGAGCCGCCCGGACATCAGCCGGCTGCGGTCTGAGCAACGACACGTCGTCGACGAGTAGCTGCAGGACCTCCGGTGCCCGCTCCAGCAGATTGCCGATCAACCGCGAACCGCCCAACAGCGTGCCCAGCCGCTGGGCGACCAGCCCTTCGTCGCGCAGCAGCCGCAGGTACCAAGGCGTCTCGGCCAACGCTTCGGAGACCTTGCGGTAGGAGAGCAGACCGGCATCGGGGTCGGGGCTGGCGGCAAAGGTGCCCAGCAGCACCGGGAGGAGAGTGCGCTGGATGGCCGCCCGGCGGCTGACCCCGGAGGTCATCGCGGCCAGATGGCGCAGGGCGGAATCCGGGCTACGAAACCCGAGGGCGGCGAGACGGCTGGTGGCGGCCTCCGGGCTCAGCCGCAGTTCGTCGCCAGGTGAGGCCGCCACGGCATTCAACAGTGGACGGTAGAACAGTTTCTCGTGCAGCCGCCGGACCGATGCGCTGTGCCTGGTCAGGTCCTGGGTGAACACTTCGGCGGCGCTCGACGTTCCGGTGGACGTGTACCCGTCGGCCCGGGCCAACCACTCGAGATCGGCGCCCTCATCGGGCAGCAGATGCGTCCGGCGCAGCCGCTGCAGTTGCAGACGGTGCTCCGCCCGCCGGAGAAAGGTGTAGGCACCGGCCATCTCGGCGCCGTCACTGCGGCCGACATACCCACCCCGGATCAGAGAACGCAGTGCCATCAGCGTCCCGGGCAGCCTCAGGTCTGCGTCGGTCCGGCCGTGGACGAGTTGCAGCAATTGGACAGCGAACTCGACGTCCCGCAACCCGCCCGAGCCCAGCTTGAGTTCCTTGGTCTTCAGATCCTCCGGCACGTTCGCCTCGACCCGGCGGCGCATCGCCTGGACGTCGTCGACGAACGACGGCCGGCCGGCGGCAGTCCATACCCCGGCGGCCGTCATCGCGGTGAACTCGTTGCCCAGCAACAGATCTCCGGCCGCCGCTCTGGCTTTCAGCAGGGCCTGGAACTCCCAGGTGTGTGCCCAGCGCCGGTAGTAGGCGCTATGGCTGGCCAACGTCCGGACCAGGGCGCCGGCCTTGCCCTCCGGTCGGAGCGCGGCGTCGACCTCCCAGGCGGCCTGCTCGCAGATCCGCATCAATCCGGCCGCGAGCTGGGTCGCTGTCGCCAGCATTGCGGCGTCGTCCGGTGCCGGCCCGGGCCCATCGACCACACCGTTGGGTGGGCTACCGGCGACGAAGATGACATCGACGTCGGACAGGTAGTTGAGTTCTTTTCCGCCGGACTTGCCCATCGCCACGACGGCCAACCGAACCGGCGCGGCCGAGGCGGGGAGGGCGGCGGCGGCCACGGCCAGCCCGGTCTGCAAGGTCGCATCGGCCAGCTCCGACAGGGCCTGACAAACGGCGGGCAGCGCGGTGACCGGCAGCGAATGTTCGACCGCCGGCGCCAGGTCGTGGGCCGCGATGATCAACAGTTGCGAACGGTAGGCGCGGCGCAACGCGAGAACGGCGGCCCCACCGGTCAGCCGCGCGCGACCGCCTTCGGTACCGGTGCACGGCAGCGCCGCCGGGTCGATCCCGACAGCGGACCCCAGCACCGTCCGCATCGCCGACGGACTGATCAGGTCGGGGGGCGATGCCTCCGGTATCAGTAGCCGCCAGTCATCCGGACAGGCGACAAGGTGTTCGGCCAGACCGGCCGACCCGCCGAGCACGGAGAGCAGCCGTCCCCGGAAGCGGGGCAGCAAGGACAACTTCGCGAGCAGTTCGGGCCGGTCCGGTACGCATCCGGCCAGCCGCGCCAACCCGTGGACCGTCAGGTCCGGTCGCCCGGTTCTCGAAATCGCCACCAGCACGGCCTCGGACCCGGGCACGACAACCCCGTCGACAGCCAGTCCCAGGTCGTCGAGATCCTGTGCGACCCGGTCACCGTCACCGAGGCCGTATCGGGCCAGGGTCCGGGCGACCGGCCGGTTCACTGCGCGCCATGGATCGGAAGTCGTTGCCCGGCAAGGCCGGTGCCTTGCGCGGCGCGGTACCCGCCGGCCAACTCCAATTCGCGGTCGGCAGCCAGTTTGACGAATCTGGCGGTGAAATCCCGCCAGACCTCCCCCATGACGGCCTCGGCGTCATCGAGCACGGGGCCCAACCTCCCCACGGGGTCCAGGCCCTCCGACCGACCCCAGGCACGCAGATCCGCCGCTGAGGGTTCGATGTGGAATTGCACGCCCCAGGCGGCCCGGCCGGCCCGGAAGGCCTGATGTGGATAGCCGAAGGAGGACAGCAACAGCACTGCGCCGGGAGGCAGGTCGGCGACGACGTCGTAGTGGTAGTGCATGACGTCGGGCGTCATCGGCAGCGGATCGAACAATGGATCATCCTGCGCCGCATCACGTTTCGCGACCAGGTAGGCGCCGATCTCCGGGCCCGCCGCACCTTTCTCCACTCGGCCACCGGCGGCCACCGCCAACAGTTGCGCACCCAGACAGATGCCCAGCGTCGGTATCCCGTCCGCCACGGATGCTGCCAGCAGCGCCCGGGCGGCGGGCAGCCAGGGAGCGACGTCGTCGTCATTCGCGCCCATCTCGCCACCAAGACTGATCAGGCCGGAATGTTCGCCGAGCTGGTCCGGGAGCGGGTCACCGGCGTGCAATCGCCGCACGTCGGTCCGGGCGCCGGCCGCTGTGAGCCAGTCACCCATCCGCAACAACGGGTCCGATGCGTCGTGCTCGAGCACCAGGATGGGCTTCACGCCGGCGCCTCCATGATTTTAGCCGCGGCGTTCTCATCGGCGATATCGACGATCACCGGAGCATGGTCCGAAGCGCCTTTGCCCTTTCGCTCCTGACGGTCGATGCCGGCTCCCACCACCCGGGCGGCCAGGGCCGAAGAGGCGAGCGCGAAGTCGATCCGCATCCCCTGCTTCTTGGGGAACCGCAGGCGCTGATAGTCCCAATAGGTGTAGACGCCGGGGCCGGGCGTGTACGGCCGGACGACATCGAAGAAACCCTCGTCCAGGATGCCCTGGAAGGCCGCCCGTTCGGCCGGCGTGACATGGGTCTGGCCGACGAAGAAATCGACGTCCCACACGTCATCGTCGGTCGGCGCGATGTTGAAGTCCCCGCACAGAACCATCTGCACGGCCGGATCTGCGCTGACCTGGGCGGCCGCGTACCGGCGCAAAGCCGCGAGCCACTCCAGCTTGTACTGGTAGTGCGGGTCGTCGATGGTACGGCCGTTCGGCACGTAGAGGCTCCAGACGTCGATCCCGCCGCAGACCGCACCGATGGCCCTTGCCTCGCTGTCCGCCGGGTCTCCGAACGGCGGCATCCCGGGAAAACCGAGTCGGGGATTCTCGATACCGACCCGGGAAATCACGGCGACCCCATTCCACTGGGAGAAGCCGAAATGTACGAATTCATAACCCAATTCGGTGACCAATTCGGCCGGGAACTTGTCGTCGGGAACTTTGGTCTCCTGAACGGCCAGGACGTCGACGTCGGACCGCGCCAGCCAGCCGGCGAGCCGGTCGGTCCGGGCGCGGACGGAGTTGATGTTCCAGGTAGCGATTCTCACCGGTTCGATCCGCACGCTTTCGTGGCAGGGGTGGTCGGGATCGTGGCGGCCGCGTGCTGCCGCCGCGCCTCTGCAGCTGGTCGCTGCGTGCGCAGACTGATCGGGACGCTCATCCCAGTACCGGTCCGGTTGGCGGCGCAGGCACGAAGAACGGCAGCGTCCACTCCGGGCGGGTTTCGCCGTCGATCCGCGCCCGCCAGACCAGGACGTTGCCCGGCGGCAGGGGCAGGCCGGTGTTGAAGTAGATGACGACGTGCGCCTTGGCCGGCAGCGCGTACCGCGGAACCCCGGCGCCCCGGAAGTTGGGTTCCTCCACCTGGAGGGTCTGCCCGAACCGCATGACGTTGCCCGTCTCGCCGTCGGGGGTCGGCAGTTCCACCGGGGCCCCCGCCTTGTCCTCGAGGATCACCTCGAACACGTACTGCTCGTTGAAGACTGCGGGTGGGAAACCCATCGACACGACCAGGGCGAAGGCGGTGGTCAGGCCGGTGCCCGGATCACGGCCGATCAGCTGCAGCCCGCCGCCGATCATCTGTAGTTTGCCCAGCTCGTCGGTGATTGCGTAGTCCGCCATGATGATGCAGACCGAGGCATGGTCGAGAACAGCACTCACCGGTACATCATCCGAGTCGGTCCCTTCGGTCGAAACGTTGGTCTGTGACAGGAACGCGGGCCAACGGCCCTGATCCGGCAGCCGCTCGATCGGCGCCGTGCGACGGTGGCCATCGATCCCTTGGCCGACGCCCGGCGCGCTCGGGCCTCTCATCTCTTGGCATCGTGCCAGACGCCACCGTCAGTCGCCGTGGGTCCTCCCGTCAGCGGAAGTCCCGGGACGGTGTCGACGCCACCAGGTCGAGCGGCGCGATCCGTTCGGCCAGCACCGAGAAGGCGCCACCCTCCCGCTCCAGCATTCCGCGGATCAGCAACGCCGACGACCCCCGCGCCACCCGCCTGTTCCGCGACCAGAAACCGCTGGAGCAGACGACATTCACCATTCCGGACTCGTCCTCGAGATTGAGGAAGATGATTCCCGACGCGGTCGCCGGCCGTTGCCGATGGGTGACCATTCCGGCGATCAACACCCGGGTGCCGTGTGCCACGGATCCGAGTTCGGCGGCGGTCAGGACTCCCAGTTCGTCAAGGGTCGCCCGGGAGAACTCCGTCGGATACGCCTGCGGCGAGATGCCGGTGGCCCAGATGTCCGCCACGGTCAACTCGATGTCGCTCATCCCGGGCAGGGTCGGCGCTTCCAATCCCACCGTCGTCCCCGGCAGGGTCCCGGCCCGGTCCCCGGCGGCCGCACCCGCCGCCCACAACGCCCGGCGGCGGCCATTTCCAGCTACGTCCCGACTCCCGTCCGCGGCCCGAGTGGCAGGAGCGCCGGGGGTCAGCGCGTCCAGGGCGCCGGAGGTCGCCAGCGCCTCGGCCTGGGCGCTGGTCAGGGTGACCGCCCTGGTCAACTGGTCGATGTCGCGGTAGCCATCCGGCGGCCGGACGGCCACGATCGCCTCGGCGAGTTCTGTTCCGATGGTCCGGATCTCGTTCAGGCCCAGCCGGACCGCCGGTACCCCACCCGGCCCCGGCTCCAGTCCAGGATTGGCGCCGGAGATGTTGATGTCGGGTTGCCGCACCGTCACGCCGTGCCGCCTGGCATCGGCGACCAAGGTCTGCGGGGAATAGAACCCCATCGGCTGGGCCCGGAGCAGCGCGGCGCAGAAGGCGGCCGGGTGATGGAGCTTGAGCCAGGCCGAATAGAAGACCAGTGCCGCGAAGGACAGCGCGTGCGATTCGGCGAAGCCGAAATTCGCGAATGCCAGCAGCCGTTCGTAGATCCGGTCCGCCGACGGGCCGGTGATCCCGTTCAGATCCCGCATACCTGCATAGAGCCGGGTCTTCATCTTCGCCATTTTGCCCGCGGATCTCTTTGTCCCCATCGCCCGACGCAACTGGTCGGCCTCACCGGCGTCGAAACCGGCGACGTCCACGGCCAGTTGCATCAGTTGCTCCTGGAACAACGGAATGCCCAGTGTCTTCGCGAGGGACTTCTCCATCACCGGATGGTCGTAGACGACCGGCTCCAACCCGTTGCGGCGCCTGATGTACGGATGCACCGAACCGCCCTGGATCGGCCCGGGCCGAATGAGTGCCACTTCGACGACCAGGTCATAGAACGCCCGCGGTTTGAGCCGCGGCAGAGTGGCCATCTGTGCGCGGGACTCGACCTGGAAAACCCCGACCGAGTCCGCCCGGCGGAGCATCTCGTACACCGCCGGCTCCTCCAGATCCAGCTGCGCGAAGTCGACCTCGATACCTTCGTGTTCGCCGACCAGATCGACTGCGTAGTGCAGCGCCGAGAGCATGCCCAGGCCCAGCAGGTCGAATTTGACCAGTCCGATCGCCGCGCAGTCGTCCTTGTCCCATTGCAGCACCGAACGGTTTTCCATCCGCCCCCACTCCACCGGGCACACCTCCCCCACCGGACGGTCGCAGATCACCATTCCGCCGGAATGGATTCCCAGATGCCGCGGATAATCCTGGATCTGCGACGCGAGTTCCACCACGTCCAGCGGAATAGGGTGCTCGATCGACCCGGTGCCTGCGCCGATGTCCTCGATCTGGGCCGCGAGCGGTGTCCAACCGTCGAGTTGCTTGGAAAATGCGTCCTGCTGGCCGGGTGAGTGGCCGAGCGCCTTCGCCATGTCCCGTACCGCCATTCGCGGCCGAAAGGTGTTGACGTTGGCCACCTGTGCGGCGAACTGCCGCCCATACTTCGCGTAGACGTGCTGGATCACCTCCTCACGACGGTCGGATTCGATGTCGACGTCGATGTCCGGCGGCCCCTCCCGTTCCGGGGCCAGAAATCTCTCGAAGAGAAGCTGATAACGAACGGCATCCACCGCGGTGATACCCAGCGCGTAACACACCGCCGAGTTGGCGGCCGAGCCGCGTCCCTGGCAGAGAATGTCCGCCCGCCGGCAGAATTCGACGATGTCGTGAACGATGAGAAAATACCCCGGGAAGTTCAGCTTCGCGATGATCCGCAGTTCTTTCTCCATCTGCGCATAAGCGGTGGGATTGCTGTCCGGCGGCCCGTACCGGCGGGCCGCTCCGACCATGGTCAATTGCCGTAAATGGCTGTTCTCGTCATGTCCCGGCGGGACGTCGAAGGGCGGCAGTTGCGGCGCGACCAGCATCAGGTCGAAGGCGCATTCGGCGCCGATGGCGGCGGCATTGCGCACTGCGGTCGGATACCTGGCGAAGAGCTGGGCCATTTCGGCGCCGGACCGCAGGTGCGCCGCCGGGCCGGCCGGCAGATAGGGATCGGCCTCGTCCAGACCGCGCCGAGCCCGGACCGCCGCCATGGCGGCGCCGAGCCGGGAACCGTCCGGGCGTGCGTAGTGTGCGCCGGTCGTCGCCACCACCGGCAGACCCATCCGGGCGGCCAGTTCGGCCAGCGCGTCGTTGTCCTCGTCGTCGGTCGGTTGCAGCTGGTGGGTGAGTTCCACTGCTGTGTTCTGCTGCCCGAACCGGTCGATGAGGCAGTGGATCTCCCGCTGCGCAGCCTCGATCCCCCCGGCTGCCAGCGCCTGCCGGACCTTTCCCTTGCGGCAACCGGTGAGGACCAGCCAATGGCCGTCGGCTGCGTTGCCCAGATCGTCCAGATCGTAGAGCGGGCGGCCTTTCTCGCCGCCGGCCAGCTGACCGCGGCTGATCTGCTGGGCGAGCCGCCGATAGCCCTCCTGACCGCGGGCCAGCACCAGCAGGTGACTGCCTGTCGGATCGGGGACGCCCATCTGATTCTCGGGTAGGCCAAGTGAGAGCTCCGCCCCGTAGAGCGTTCGCAAACCGGTGCCGGCGGCCGCTTCGGCGAACCGCACCACGCCGTAGAAACCGTCGTGATCGGTGATGGCCAGCGCGTCGAGTCCGAGCCGTAACGCTTCGGCAACAAGGACTTCCGGCGTGGAGGCCCCGTCGAGAAAGCTGAACGCCGAATGGGCGTGCAGTTCGGCGTAGGGCACGTGCGGCAGCGGGTCCACCGATTCGGGGCGCTGCGGACTCCGGAAGCCCCTGGGCGGTCGCTGCGGCTGATCATCGGGCCCACGTCCGGGCAACGGCGGAAGACCGGACAGCGCTCGCTCGAGTTCGGGCCACGGAACGGCCGGATTCGACCAGCCCATCAGTCGTACCTTCCCTCGATCTGCCATCCGTCGACTCCGAAGAGCAGCAGCAGTGCCGGTCCGCGTTCCGGCAGTATCTGAAGCCTGGCTTGATGTTTCGCCGGCGCGGTGAGAGTGCTGCCGATACCCGGGCTGGGGAGAGGGTGGGCCTGCGGCGCCGCGGCCGGCTTGACCGGAATGCCGCGTTCCGGTTTGGCGTAGGCCGAGTCGTAGGGCCCCATGCTGTAGGCCCCCGGTTCCTGTCCCGACGCTGGGGACCTCGACGCTGGGGACCTCGACGCTGCGACAGCTGTCGAGGACGGATGGGCCGCAGCTCTGATCGACCCGTTCGGTCGCCACCATCGCTCGTCGAGCAGCCACGGGCCGGCCCAGCCCCGGATCAACGAGGCTTCCACTCCGGCCCCGGTCACCCGAACCGGTGTCCCGCTCAGCAGACCGCGGGAGGTCACGGTGACCGGCAACCCGTCCTCATCGGACAGGGTCGCCGCCAGGTTGCCCGATCCCGCGGAGGCAAGGTCCGCCGCGGCGGAAACCCGGGTCGGTGAGGGAGCCGGAAGAGCGCCCGGCCAGGGGGCCGCCGGATCCCGGACCGGCGTCTTCTCCTCACCCCAGGGCACCAGGGTGATCCGGTCGATGGGGCCCCGGCCGCCGTCGAGCACTGGACCGAGCACCGATTCCGGTCCGAGCAGGCCCTGGACGCGGGCAAAGGCCCAGCCGGCCCGTTGGTCCCCTTCACCGTCCGACCCCCAGAGGCCGTACTGGACCAGGCCGGCACCGATCGCCTCGATCGGTTCCAGTCGGAGCATGGTGATGGCGCCGGGTCCCTGACTGCCCTCGTCGCTGTTTCCTTCTACATCAGCACGGCGCACGGTCCGGCCGGCGGTCAGCCACCCGTCGAGTTGCCAGCGCAGGCGATCCGCGGTGGCGGCGGGCGTCAAGGGTTTGGCGCACCGCCAGATACGGGAAAGGCTCTGCCCGCGATCGGTGGTGGCGGCGATCGCCAACCGGGTGCAGGCCAGGCCGGCGTCGGCCAGCCGCGCATGGAAGAGTTCGGCCAGCGCCCTGGCGGCAAAGGCAGCCGTATCGACCCGGTCCAGTGGTGGATCGCAGAACTGCTGCACCGCAAGATCTTCCGGGATGACCCGTCTCGACATTCCGCGATCCGCGGCACCCGCTGCCAACAGGTGTGCGATGACGGCATCGGCGCCGAACCGGGTGGCGACCTTGTTCTGCGGAAGCGCCGCGAACTGACCGGCGGTGGTGATGCCGAGCCTGATCAGCAGGTCGACCAGTTGAGCTCGCTCCGGTGGGGCGATGGCCGGATCCCTGGCAAGTTCGATGACCGGAAGCGGCGCGCAGAAGCCGGCCGAGCCACCCGACGGGACGATCCTGGTGTGCCGGGCGGCCAGCACCGCGACGGCGAGGGAATCGGCGATGCCGATCCGGCATTCGACGTCCAGTGCCTCGACGATGTCGACGATGCGCTCGGCGGCCTCGGCTTCGCCGCCGAAATATTTGGCCGGCCCGCGCGCCGAGCAGGCGATCATCCCGGGCCGGAGGATCTCGACGCCGGGGGCCACCGATTCGACAGCCGCCACCACCGGCTCGAACAGCCGGGCGTCCCGGTCCGGATCCGCCGCGACGACCAGCAGATCCGGGCACCGGGATTGGGCATCGCGGCGCCGTTGCCCCACCACGATCCCTTCCGCCCTGGCCGCGGCGGTGCAGGTGACCACCCGGTTGGCCTTGAACACCGCTACCGGCCCGGACGACGGTGTACCCAGCTGCCGGGCCCCGGCCACCGCCGGCCAGTCGGGGCACCAGATGACCAGCGTCCGAAAACGGTGGGGAGTGCTCACTGCGACTGTCACGACATCCCCATTCTGTTCGAACCTTTGTTCGATACTAGATCGAGACCCCGACAACGACAAGGTCAGACCAGCGAGTGCTGCTCACCTGCGCCCACCTGCTCAGGGCGCGGGCACCCCGAGCAGGCGCGCGAAGTTGAGGTGCTGCGCCTGGTCGCCGAGGTGCTGCGCAACGCAGAGATCGCCCAAAGCCTCGGCATCTCCGTGCCGAGGCGTGAAGACACACGTGAACAACGCCTTCACCAAGCTGGACGTGCGCGACCGCGCCGGCGCGGTCGCCGCAACTCTGGCGCCAGGTCTGCCCGGCTGAGCGCAGCCCTGCGCGCAACCACACGCGTAAGCCACCGAACCGGGGATCACGAGGGCGGGACCAGTGAATTCCCACTGCCCGTCGCTGCCCAACCGATTTCGCAGCCGGACCCGTAGACCAGGGCTACTCCAGGTCTGCATGGTGCAGACCACCGGCGCGGTCACGCCGGCAGGGCGGCGGAATCGGGGTGGGCGGGTAGGAAGGTCAGGACGAGGGCGGCTCCGAGCAGTGCCACGGCGGCGCAGATACCGCAGCCGGCGTGGAGACCGTCGAGGAATCCGGTGTTTGCAGTCTGGCTCAGTAGAGCCCCGGCGGGTCGCGGCAGGTGGGCGGCGACGCTCGGGGTGGCCGGGTAGCTGCCTGCGACGGCGTCGCGGACCGCCGGGGGCAATGCGGTGGCGGCCTCGATCCTGGTCTTGTAGAGGCTGGCGAAGACGCTGCCGATGATGGCGACGCCCAGGGTGCCGCCGACGAGGCGGGTGGCGTCGTTCACGGCGGACCCGACACCGGCCTGGTCCGGGCGCACGACGGTCAGGATGGATTCCGTGGCAGGTGCGGTGGACAGGCCCAGACCCGTGCCGAGCAGGATCATCTGCGCCACGATGATCGGGTAGGGGGTGGTCGCGGTTTGGAACAGCGCGACCCAGCTGAAGGCAAGCACCAGAAAGAACAGTCCGGCCGCTACGACAATTTTGTTACCGATGCGGACGGCCAGGCCGGTGCCGAGGACCGATGCCAGGGCCAGCGACATCGCCACCGGCAGAATCCGCACGCCCGTGGACAGCGGGCTGTAGCCGCGGGTAATCTGGAAGTACAGGATGATCAGGAAAGTGAATCCGAACAGGGCAAAAAAAGCCAGGGTGACGGCGCCGCTGGCTGCGGTGAACCGCATGTCGGTAAACAACCGGACGTCCAGCATCGGGTGCTCGGCGCGCCGCTCCACGATCACCAGCACCACGAAACCGGTTGCTGCGACAAGGAATCCGACAATGGTGCGAGCGCTGCCCCAACCGGCGTCGGGTGCTTCGATAATGGTGTAGACCAGGCTGCCCAACGCGAGCGCGGCGACGGTGACGCCCCGGACGTCCAGCCGGTGCGTGCTGGCTGGCCGGCCGCGCGGGATCACCAGCAGCGCACCGGTCAGCGCGATCACCGCGACCGGGACCATGGCGGCGAACACGCTGACCCAGGAGAACTGGGCCAGCAACAAACCACCGACGACGGGGCCGATCGCGACGGCGGCGCCGGCCGTTGCGCCCCACGCGCCGATGGCCTTGGATCGGGTGGCGCGGTTGGGGAAGGTGTGGCTGATGATGGACAGGGTGGTCGGGAAGATGAACGCAGCAGCTACCCCCATCACCACCCGCAGCGCGATCAGGTTGCCCGTGTTCCCGGCGAACGAGGCGGCCCCGGTGCCGACGGCGAACACGGCCAGACCGGCTATCAGCGTGGCGCGGCGCCCATAGCGGTCGCCGATGGTCCCGCCGGTCAGGATCAGCGCGGCGAAGGCCAGATTGTAGGCATCGACAACCCATTGCAGGCCACTGGTGGAGGCGTGCAGCTGCTGGCTGATGGCCGGCAGGGCGACATTGACGATCGTGGAATCCAGATTGATGACGAAGGTGGCCAACAGGACCACACCCAGCACCAGCCCGGGCCGGGATCGCCGCGTCGAGCCGGCCTGGTTCCGGTCGGTAGGCCGGGTCTCGGTATTGACGCCGGGGGCGCTCACACCGACGCCCGACGCGGGAGCAGGGTGATCAGCTTTACCGCAGCGACGTACCAGACGGTGAGCAGAAACCCGGCCCCCCGCCGAAGCACGGGGTGCGAAATGCTGTTGACGGGCGAAATGCTGTTGACGGGCGTTGTCGCAGGCATGACTTTTCTCCAGGATGTGGGACGGGTTGCTGCATGGGTCGGCTCAGGCAGGTGGCAAGTTGAGCTGGGTGCGACACAAGGTGGCAGAGCGGCGAATCATCTGCGGGGCAAAGGAAACCGGAGGCCCAGGGGCGTCGGGCGGTCTGCCAGGTGGCTTTGGTGCTATGGCCGCTGGTGGGCGGTGGGGGTTTGGACGGTCTCGAAGATGATCTGGGCCACCGCGTCGGGGTGGTCGAGCTGCGGGAAGTGGGTGGCGCCGGAGATCGGCCGCACGGTGGCCTGCGGGAACATGCTGGCCAGGTATTCCCCGACGGCCGGGTTGAGGGTGTAGTCGTTGACCCCGAAGGCCACGACGACCGGGTGCGGGAAGCGGCGCAGCTCGGGTAGCCGGGCGGTGCTGTTTTCGATGGAGGCCCGCATGTCCCGGTTGAGGTGCAGGAACGGGGCACGGGTGCTCGGCTGGTCGAGGAACTGGGCCATCAGGATGGGCGTGAATTGCGCCGCAACGTCACGGTCACCCACCAGGCGGCGCAGCTGCCACGGGTAGACCCGCCGGAAAGTGGCATCGGCGTTCACCAGCGGGGTGAAGATCCGGCGGATCAGAGGCCACCGGGACTGCAGGGCAGCGATGACCTCTGGGACGCGCAGGGTCGGTGCGTGACCGTAGTAGGTGTTCAGCAGCACCAGCCCGGACACCTGGTCGGTGTGATCCAGCGCCCAGTCGATGACCGCTGTTCCGGAGATGTCGTGGGCCACGAACCACGGGGAGCGTAGGTGCAGTGCGGTGATGACCGCGTCCAGGTCCTGGGTGAGGTTGGCAAAGGAGTAGTCGTAGTGGGCGGGCTTGTCCGACCCGCCCCAGCCCAGGAAGTCGAACACCACGGTGCGGCGGCCTTCGAGCAAAGGGACGACCCGGTCGTAGAGGTGCAGGTTGTCGGGGTAGCCGTGCAACAACACCACGGCAGGCTCCGCGCCCGGGTAGTCGTGCACCAGGATGCGGTGCATTCTGCGGTGGACCTTGACCCGGCGGAACGTGCGTCCAGCGGTCTCGCCGACATCCGGGTCTGGATCCTCGGTGAGTGCCTCGACCGAACGGTTGTTGTTGGCCATGGGGTTCTCCTCATCAGTGGCCGCGGGGATGTGCGAAGCGGTTGATCTCGGGTCGGTTCGGTGCCCACAAGGATCACCTTCAGGTGGGTGGGCGATGACGACTCATCTGTTGATGGGTGGGTTGCTTCACGCGACCGACCATAGAGTTCGTCGCATCACGCGACCTAGTCGGGTAGAATTACTGACATCATGTTGGGACGTGACTATTCAGATCAGGTCTGCTCCATTTCTCGCGCCCTGGAAGTGGTCGGCGAGCGGTGGACGCTGCTGATCCTGCGCGACGTCCTCCTGGAGCGTCACCGCTTCGACGAGCTGGTCGACAGTCTCGGGGTGACCCGCACCGTGCTCACCCAGCGGCTGCGCGGCCTGGTCGACGACGGTGTCCTGGAGCGGACCGCCTACCAGCAGCGCCCCGAACGTTTCGAGTACCACCTCACCGACAAAGGTCGCGCATTGGTACCGGTGATCGCCCACCTGCTGTGGTGGGGCGACCGTTACTACCTCGAACCAGCCGGCCCGCCGCGGCTGCTACGCCACCGCGACTGCGGCGGTCCGGTACAGCCGACCTTCACCTGCGGCGACTGCGGGACCCAGCTGACCCCCGGTGAGATCGTCGCCGTGCCCGGCCCTGGCCTCTCAGTGCGACCCCCCGCCCAAGACCTCCCCCCAGGATGAGCGGAGTGCAGATCACCACTCATGCCCGCTCGGCAGATCGATTCTGGTCCCGTTCGCCGAACCACGTACCGACCCACCGAGTTGCGGCCTCGATCGCGGTCTCCGCAGGTGGACGGATCCCGTATCAGCCGACCTTGGCGATCAACGGAACATCGACAGCACGAGCAGCGGCGGCGCCGACCAAGACCCGGGACCGGTCGCTGCGAAGCTGCAGCACGGCGGTACGACGGCGGCCGGCGGCCCCCCGCCCACGCACCTCCACCGTCAACTCCCGATCCCGCAGCCGACCGTGACCGCGGCCGATGCCCGACCATCCGGTGATCCGGCTGTCCAGCACCAGGTCGGCGGTGGGCCATGAGCCTGCGACGAGGAGCAGCGCACCGCTTTGCCGAAGCCGCCCGGTGAGCACCCGCAGCCGGGACGGCGGGATCCGCATTTTTGCCGGCGGGGCGACGACGACGATGTCCACCCCGTCCACCAGCACCGAGAGCACCTGCAGAATGTCCGGTCCGGGGTGGGGCACCACCACGATCCGGTCCAGATCGACCCCATGCTCGGCGGCGGCCAGCAGACCCAGATCCGGCATACCGACCAGTGCCGACCACACCGCCCCCGACGCGGCCAGTACCCCGAACAGCAGACTGGTGGAACCTTCGTCCCCGCACAATCGCACCACCGATCCTTTGGCCAGACCGCCTAACGGCAGGATCTCGGCCAGCGGCGGCGGGACGGCTACCACCTGCGGCTGCGGCGGCGGGGAAAGCCGCTGTTCGGCGACGAATCGTTCATCGAATCGGATATCGACCCTGGGAGACTCGGGAAAGGAAAGATCTGCCCGCAGCGCTGCGCCGGTGCGCTCGTCGCTGGGGATCAGCACTCCGGACATCCGCCGACGGAGGTCGGCGAGCACCTCTTCGCGAGTCGGCGGAGCCGCCAGACGGGTCGGTTCTGCGATGGTGGCGATGTCGAACATGCGTTCGATGGTAAGCCCCCTGCGCGCTGCTGTCGAGTGTTCAGTGCGAGCGGTCAGATCGAGCGGGCAATCCGGAACCCGACGTCCTCGATCGCGAATGTCGGGTGGCTGCGTCGGCGCACACCCGCCCGGCAACTCCACTGCGGGTCACTGAAACCACCGCCGCGCAGCACCCGATAGTCGCCGTACACCTGCGGGTCGTACCGCTCGTAGCACCACTCCCAGACGTTGCCGAGCATGTCGTACAGCCCGAACGCGTTGGCCAGCTTGCCCCCGACATCGTGGACGCGATCCTCGGAATTACCTGCATACCAGGCAATTTCGTCGAGTTCTCCGTAACGGGCGGTGGTCGACCCGGCCCGGCAGGCATGTTCCCACTCCGCCTCGGTCGGGAGCCGGTACCCGTCGGCGCCCTCGACCACCGACACGTCGTCGTCATCGATCCGGTAGGCGGATCGCAGCCGGTGGCGCTCCGACAGCGCGTTGCAGAAGCCGACCGCGTCGAACCAGGAGACGGTCTCCACCGGGAAGCGATCACCCGATGAAGCGCTGGGTGAACCTTCCATCACGTCTCGGTAGAGCGCCTGGGTGACGGGTCCGGCTCCGATCAGGTGCGGCTCGACCCGTACCGACCACTCTGTCCGCGTCCGTCTGTCGTGCACCGTGACCGAGCCCGCCCGCACAGCCACCAGGTCAGGCGGGGTGGTCGGGGCACTCCGGACCTCACGCTCGTCCACCGACCGCGTCGGCTCCATGCCGTTGACCGTATGTCCTCACTGGCCACGTGAGCTCGGGCGGTCCTCATCCTCCCCGTGCGACCCTGTGCGGATGGCAAACAAGGCGGTGGACATCGCCGAAAAACTGTCCCTGTTCTCCGAGCACTGGTCGCCGAAGGTGGTGGCCCGGCTGAACGATTATGAGATCAAGGCGGTGAAGATCAAGGGTGAGTTCGTCTGGCACACCCACGAGGACACCGACGAGTTGTTCATCGTGGTCGCCGGCGATCTGACCATTCAGCTGCGCGACGGCGATGTGCGGCTGCGTCCAGGTCAGCTGTTCGTCGTACCGCGAGGGGTCGAGCACTGCCCGATCGCCGACGGCGAGGTGCACGCGCTGCTCATCGAGCCGGCCGGAGTTCTGAACACCGGTGACGCGGGCGGTGCCCTGACCGCGAGCTACGACGACTCGCTGGCCTAGAACGGCCAAGAAACATCCGTCACAAAGTGGCGACCCAGCGCTTCAGCAGTTCGAAACCAGCATCGCCGGACTTCTCCGGGTGGAACTGGGTGGCGGACAACGGCCCGTTCTCCACCGCCGCGACGAAGGAATCCCCGCCATGCTCGGCCCAGCTGACAATGGGCTCCGGGAATGGGGGATGAGCCTCCAGTTCCCATTTCCGAACGGCGTAGGAATGCACGAAATAGAACCGCTCGTCCGGGTCGGTGCCGGCGAACAGCGTCGAACCCGCGCCGGCGGTCACCGTGTTCCAGCCCATGTGCGGAATGATCGGCGCCTGCAGTTTTTCCACAGTCCCCGGCCACTCCCCCGCCCCGTCGGTCTCCTGCCCGTGCTCGACCCCGCGTTCGAAGAGAATCTGCATCCCCACACAGATCCCGAGCACCGGCCGCGCACCGGCCAGCCTTCGGCCGATGATCCGCTCACCGCGAACCGCCCGCAGGCCCGCCATGCACGCCGCATATGCGCCGACTCCCGGCACCACCAGACCGTCCGCCACCAGGGCGGAATCGAAATCGGCGGTCACCTCGACGTCCGCGCCGGTCCGCCGCAGTGCCCGCTCCGCCGAGGCCAGATTGCCCGAGCCATAGTCCAGCACCACGACTGTGCTCATCGCCTCGCCCCGGTCGAGAGGCCGGAACGTTGAAAGCTCACCTGATCAACCACACTGCGCCGCCTACCACCGCGGCCCCGGCAAATGCCGCAACCACCATCGCGGCGGGGCGGGAATCGGCCCGCCACAACGAGACGACACCGCCGATCAGGAACCCGCCGAGCGCCATCAACGCGATGGGCAACCAATTCACAGCACGCCCTTGGTCGAGGGCACGCCGATCACCCGCGGGTCGGGTTCGGCCGCCTGCCGCAAGGCCCTGGCCACGGCCTTGAACTGCGCCTCGCAAACATGGTGCGGGTCGCGTCCGTAGAGCACCCGCACATGCAGGGCGATGCGAGCGTGGAAGGCCAGCGAGTCGAAGACGTGTCGGTTCAGTACCACCGGGTAGTTCCCGCCGACAGTAAAGCCCAGCAACGCTTCCGGCTCTCCGGTGTGCACCGAGAACGGCCGGCCGGACAGGTCGACGGCGGCGTGGGCGAGGGTCTCGTCCATGGGGACGAAGCCATCGCCGAACCGCCGGATACCGGCTTTGTCACCCAGCGCCTCTCCGATCGCCCGGCCCAGCACGATCGCCGTGTCCTCGACCGTGTGATGGGCGTCAATATCGACATCGCCGGTCGCCCTGACCGTCAGGTCAAGCGCCCCATGTACCCCGAAGGCCGTCAGCAGGTGATCGTAGAACCGGACGCCGGTGGACACCTCGACCTGTCCGGTTCCGTCCAGGTTCAGTTCCACCGAGACCGAGGATTCGCTGGTCACCCGGTCGATGTGCGAGCGCCGCGCCCCGGTCGCCGGCTCAGCCTGATCCGTCATCGATCCACCCTTCATTATTCGACCGGTCGCCCGTCGTCAACTGCGTTGTCAGCAATTCGCTGACGGCCAGAAAGGAATTATTGTCCTCGTCGGTGCCGATCGTCGCCCGCAGATATCCGGGGATACCGACATCGCGGACCAGAATCCCCTGGTCCAGATACGCCTGCCAACTGGCCCGCGAATCGGCGAAAGGTCCGAACAGCAGGAAGTTGGCGTCGGAATCGATCACCCGAAACCCCTGACCTACCAGCAATTCTGCCACCCGATTCCGCTCGGTGACCAACCGGGCTACCGAGGCAAGGGTGTCGTCGCCGTGGCGCAGGGCGGCCAGCGCGGCGGCCTGGGTGAGGACGGAAAGATGGTAGGGCAGACGGACGAGTTGCAGCGCGTCGACGATCGCCGGCGACCCGGCCAGATAACCCAATCGGCCACCGGCAAAGGCGAAAGCCTTCGACATGGTCCGGACCACCACGAGTTGGCCCGGGAATTCGTCGATCAGGGTGACGGCGCTGGGCCGGTCGGAGAACTCCGCATAGGCCTCGTCGACCACGACAATTCCGGGGGCAGCCCGGACCAGATCGCTGATATCCTGCAGGGCAAGGGATCCGCCGGTGGGATTGTTGGGACTGGTGACGAACAGCACGTCCGGACGTTCCCGCCGAACTGCCTTGACGGCTTCGGCGATGTCGACGCTGAAGTCGGGCCGCCGGGGCGTCGGCAGCCACCGGGTCTGAGTGCCGGTGGCGATGATCGGGTGCATGGAATAGGACGGCTCGAAACCCAACGCCGACCTGCCCGGTCCCCCGAAGGCCTGCAGCAGCTGCTGCAGAATCTCGTTGGAACCATTTGCCGCCCAGAGGTTTTCGACTCCCAACGGAACACCGGTCGCGCCGGCGAGATATTCCGCGAGCCGGGTGCGAAGCTCGCCCGCGTCCCGGTCCGGATAGCGGTTCAACGCAGCAGCGGCAACAGCAACCGACTCGGTCAGATCGGCGAGCAGCGCGGCCGACGGCGGGTAGGGGTTCTCATTGGTGTTGGCCCGGACCGGAACATCCAGTTGCGGGGCCCCGTACGGCGTCGCGCCCACCAGGTCGGCGCGAAGCGGCAGATCGGCGAGAGTGGCTGCCGAGCCGATCATCTCGTCGGACCCCGGTCCGGGAAGCGCGCGCTGACAGCCTCTCCGTGAGCCGGCAGATTCTCGGCGGCCGACAAGGCCAGGACGTGGTCGGCGACCTCGGCCAGCGCATCACGCGAATACTCGATGACCTGAACCTGCTTGAGGAACGTGGTGGTGGCCAGCCCGGACGAGAAACGGGCGCAGCCGGCCGTCGGCAGGACGTGATTGGAGCCTGCGCAGTAGTCGCCGAGCGAGACGGGCGTGAATTTCCCGACGAAAATCGCGCCGGCGTTGCGGATTCGGCGGGCCACCACCGGCGCGTCGGCGGTCTGGATCTCCAGGTGCTCGGCGGCGTAGGCATCGGCTACCCGGATACCGTCCTCCAGCGTTGCGACGACGACGATGGCCGACTGCCGACCGGTCAGCGCGGTGGTGACCCGGTCGCGGTGCCGGGTTCGCACGACCCTGGCGATGACTGCGTTCTCGACCGCTTCGGCGAGCGCCACCGAGGTGGTGATCAGCACCGAGGCGGCCATCGGATCGTGTTCTGCCTGCGAGACGAGGTCGGCGGCAACATGATCCGGGTCGGCCTTCTCGTCCGCCAAGATCGCGATCTCGGTGGGTCCGGCTTCGGCGTCGATGGCTACGACGCCGCGGAGCAGTCGCTTGGCCGCCGTCACGTAGATGTTGCCGGGCCCGGTGATCACGTCCACGCCCGCGACGGCGGTGCCGTCCACATCGACGGTGCCGTAGCCGAGCATGGCGATCGCCTGCGCACCGCCGACGGCGTACACCTCGGTCACTCCGAGCAGACCGCAGGCGGCCAGTACCGTCGCATCCGGCCAGCCGGTGGCCCGTTGCGGCGGCGAGGTCACCGCAATTCCGGTGACCCCGGCGATCTGGGCGGGCACAACGTTCATCACCACGCTGGACGGGTAGACGGCCAGCCCGCCCGGGACGTAGAGCCCGACCCGGCGGACTGGAATCCAGCGTTGGGTGACGGTGCCGCCGGGCACTATCTGGGTGACCCGTTCGGTCGGCAGCTGGGCCCGGTGACCGACTCTGGCCCGGGAGATCGACTCCAACAACGCAGCTCTGACCGCGGGATCCAGGGCGTTGACCGCGGCCTCGATGACGCCGGCCGGGACTCGCAGGCTCGCGGGCCGAACCCCGTCGAATCGCTCAGTCGCGTCCAGAATGGCCTGGGCACCCCGGCGGCGGACGTCGTCGACCAGCCCAGTCACGGCCTCGACAGCGGCCGAGACGTCCATCACGGCCCTGGGCAGCATGGAGTCCATGTTGCCGAGTCCCTGGCGCAGGTCGATCCGCCGCAGCATGGTCGGAAACACTCCTCTGAGTCAACTTGGTGGTCAGGTTCGTCGCGTCGGGCCGGCGGCTCCTGCATTCACCCTAAGGGGAGATGCGCCGACGCCGGTCAATCGGCCAGATCGACGAACGCGATGCCAGGGAGGGTGCCCAGCCGGGTCAACTCCGCTCCGCCGGGCGCCCATCCGCCGCTCCCGCCGCAGGCCGGTCCGCCGCCGGTGCCGCCGCAGTACTGGGCGAGCACCACCCACATGCCCTTTCGGGCGGCCGAGATCATCTGCGCCTCGAGCCTTTCCTCCGCGCCGATGAGATAGAGCGCACCGACCAGGTAGGCGTCCGCGCCGCCGGCAACGGCCGCGGACTGGTGTCCCTCCACGGCGGCGTCGAGGCACTGCGACAGGGCAAGTCGCCAGCCGTCGACCTTCAACACTGCATCCCGGCGGCCGGCGGCGAAGATCCCCGTCTCACCTACGGTCAGGAACTGCTTGGCGTAGACCGCTCGGACGTTTCCGCTCGGATCGATGTGCAGTATCCCGATTTCCGGGAGCCCGTTTTCGTGCGCCACCGGGGCGCCGGTCAGCGCATGGATGCCGCGGGTCCGGCAGGCGGTCGACAGCAGTGCCAGGACAGGATCCTGCGGCGACACCCGCAGACGGTGCATGTCGATCAATTCGGGTTCGTATCCGGTCAACGACAGCTCCGGGAACAGCACGACCCGGGCGCCGCCGTCCGCGGCCTCTTGGATAAGTGCCTCGTGGTCGATGACCGCACCGGCGATGTCGGCGGCCCGCGACCGGCACTGCACCGCGGCGATCCGCAGCGTCGCCCGCCCGGGAGCGGACGGGACGGACATGTGACCTCCGCTACATCGTCGCCGGGTTTCGGTGACCGTACCCCCTGGGTGATCTAATCGGTCGTCCAGTCGACCCCGCCGGGCAACAGGCCCCGATGTGCGGCCAGCAACTCCGCCTGCTCTCCGACAGCCTGCGCGAGTGCCGGGGAGCGTGGTGCCCAGGGGTCCACCGCGATCTTCAGTCTCGAGCCGGACTTTCTGGGGCGCCAGGTGCCGACGATCTCGCCGTCGGCGAGCACCGCGCCTGGTCTGCCGAGCACCGGCCACAATGCCTTGGCGTGGCTCGGATCGGCGGCCAACAATGCCCGGTCCTTTGCCTGCAGGAAGAGATCGAAAGGGCCCAGCAATCGCACGGTAGGACGACCGGTTGACTGATTGCGGACATGTACGGCATCGGCATCCGACGACAGGATCGACCGGATCTGTCCCTCCACCTCGACCTGCGTGATGTCGACCGGCCACCGGGCCTTGATGTCGGCGACCGGCGAGTCCAGATAGTCGGCTACGTTCTTGGGCGTTGCCGGGCCCAGGAATCGTAGATAGGACCGGATCAGATCGAACCGTTCATCGGTCTTTGCGGCCGGGCGGAAGTGGGGAATCCGTTCGAGAATTGGCGGAGAGGTGCCGGGGCGTAGTTCGAGGCCGGCTCGAAGGGCCGCCAATCGGAACGGCATTTCGTAGAGATGGGTGACGTTGCACGGCCGGCAGAACCGGAGATAAGGCGGGTCCAGCAGGTCCGTCACCGCCCCGGACGCGTCGCCCTTGGCCGTCGGCCGGACCACCACGTCCCGAAGCACGCCGGCAACGGTGTCCAGCGCCTCGGTGATCGGGATACCAGCCGCCTTCAATGGTTTCGCGGCGTCGTAGATCCGTTTGGCAGCGTCGGCCTCCGAATATGGCGCAACCGCTGCGGCGATCTCTGGTAGGTCGGTGCGCCGGTAGACGTGCGGGGCCGCGCGCACCGTCCAGACCGTTGCCAACCGGGTGGTGTCAAGGGCGCCCAGCGCGACGCCGCGGATTGCGAGCGCCCACAGCGCGCCGTCGGGGCCGGAGTCCTGGACGCCGATGTCGAGGATCGCAGCATCGGCACTGCTGTCCGGCGGACGGTCGAGCTCTTGGGCCTGCACCCGGAACGCGAGCACCTGGGAACGCGACACCGACATGGGCATCTGACCACGCTATGACATGACCCCGGACTCAGCCCCGCGACGCTCGGTGGGAAAGGTCCGCGTGCACTACGGCGCTCAGCGCCTTTCGCAACGCCCGTGCGTAGGCCCGGTAACCGGCTGGGTTGGGGTGGAGCGCGTCCGGTCCAGAAGCGTTGACCCAGGGCGCCACGCTACCAACCCCGTGACCGGCAAATGCAGCCACGACGTCAACGAATTGAATATGGACGCCGGCCGCGGCGAAATTGCCGACGACCGCAGCGATCGTCGAGTTCAAAGCGGCTGTGGCCGCGTTGATCGTCGAGATGAGCACGAATGCGGGATTCCCCGGCGCCGGCGGCTCGAAAAGAATCGGATAACCGGTGACCAGCAACCGGGCGTGGGGCGCGTCGGCCGCGATCGCCGCAAAGGTCACGCCCAGCCGCCTGGCCAGTTCGCCGGAGGCGAGCAGTCCTTGGGCCTGGTCGAGCAGCGACTGGCATTGGGCGGTGGACGGGTCCGGCGAGCAGGCCAGGGCGATGCCACCGGTGTTGAGATCGTTTCCGCCGACCGTGACGGTGACAAGGCCGACCCGACCGTTCAGAGCGCCGAGTTGATTGCGCAGCACGTCCGATGTGGTTGCCCCACTGCAACTCTGGTTGCTCACCAGCCGGATCCGCCCGGCGCGGTCCAGGAGCGCCGGGTAACCGCCCCTGGTCTGTTTGCAGGAGTTGAGATAGGCGCCACCGCCCTGGCCGGCTGCGAACGAATCTCCGAGGGCGACGTATCTGATCCCCCCGTCATCACGGTCGTAGTGAAGGGCAGTCGGCGTAGCCACCGGGGGGCGGCAGTGGCCACCGAACTCCCGGCGACCGTGAGGGAAGCGGTGGCCAGGACCACGCAGGCAAACGCAAGCAACGGGCGAATGCGACTTTTCACCGCCCGAACGTACACCCGATCCATTGCCCGGAACAGACCCTGATGACGTATTATTTTAGCCCAGAAGAATTGGCACAGAAGAATTGGCCCAGAAGAATTGGCCCAGAAGATTTGGCCCAGCCGGCTCAGCCCATTCGACTCTGCCCAGTGGACTCTGCCCAGTGGATTTTGCCCAGTGGATTCTGCCCAGTGGACTCAGCCCACCCACCAGGCTCTTCCGTTCAGCATCGCCCGGCGGGGGTAGTAGAGATTGATGTCCTTGGTTTTGACACAGCGCGTGCACGCGCGGTAACCCTGAGCCTCCCGTTGGCCGCGGGTCTCGGGGTTGGGGTCGGGGAAGTCGACGAAGTCATGCCACCTGACTTTGCAGAGCCAGCCAATCTGCACGTCGCTCCCCCTCACAGCCGTTGACCTTAAAAGTACGCCCCGCAGCCGCGGGCTAGCCTCGCCAGATGCAGTTGGACCTGATCACCGTCGTCGTCCGGGACTACGACGCAGCCATCACGTTCTTCGTCCACGCCATTGGCTTCGAACTGGTCGAGGATTCGCCGTCCTCAACCAACGACGGCCGGCCCAAACGGTGGGTGGTGGTCAGGCCGCCGGGTGGTGGAACCGGCTTGCTGTTGGCCAGAGCGGACGGACCCGACCAGGCCGCGGTGGTCGGCCACCAGGTCTCCGGCCGCGTCGGCTTCTTTCTGCGGGTGGACGATTTCGAGCAGCGTTTCGGCCAACTGACGGCCGCCGGGGTGGAATTTGTCTCCGCCCCGCGGGCCGAGCCCTACGGGAACGTCGCGGTCTTTGTGGACATAGCCGGAAACCGTTGGGATCTGCTGGGTCCGCGTACGACCAGCTGATCGCGCACGGTCAATGCCCGACCTCGAGCAGACCCCGCTGCATTGCCAGCGAAACTGCTTCGGTCCGGCTCGCCGCGCCGAGTTTGCCCAGGATGTGGCTGAGGTGGACGCCGGCGGTCTTCTCCGAGATGAACAGCGTCTGCCCGATCCGCCGGTTGGACATGCCCTGGGCGACCAGCGCCAGCACCTCGAACTCCCGCGCGGTCAGCACGGACACCGGTCTCCTCGGCGCCCGACCGGCAGACAGCGACAGCCGGGCGCGGCCGGCCATCGAGGTGATCGCCTCGATCGACGGACCCGCCCGCAGCGACGATGCCACCTCCAGCGCGGGACGCAGCAGGTCGGCGGCTCGATCCCGGTCGCCACGCTCGAGGAGGAGCCCCGCCGCTCGGATCGCCGGATAGATCTGTTCCGGCACCCGTCCGGCCAGCCGAGATTCCGCGAGCACCTCTTCCCATTGCGCCGCCGTGTCGGCGGCCGCCACCCGGGCCGCTTCGGCGCCGAGCCTGAGCCGCCAACTTCGGCCGTAGTGCCCGTTCAACGCCGGCGACGCCGAACTCTTCTCGACCCGGTCGGCCAATTCGCGGGCCGCTGCTTCGTGAGCCCCCGCCGCCCCGCTTTGACCCGCGGCCCGGATCCTGGCCGCCAGGTCGGCGAGGGCCGCGGCGTGGCGGGCGGCCAGAAGCAGGCGTTCCGTTTCCCACCCGTCGGCATGCAGCCTGGCCCAACACGTCTCGGCCAGTGTGATCGCATCCTCGGGTCGCCCCTGGGCCAGGTACAGATCCATCTCGCACAGATCGAGCTGCAGCTCGGCGACGTGGTCTCCGGTACCGCGCAGTCGGGTGAGCAGTGGCTCTGCCTCGGGATCGCCACGCCCGACCAACACCGCGACGGCCTGCGTCGCGAGCACCCGCCCGGGCGGTGTCGCCGCGTAGACGGCGGCCAGGCTCTCCGCCAGCACCTCATCCCACCGCCCGACGGCCGTCAGCGCCCAGCCACGCATCAACCGGAGGTCCAGGCCGTAGGCACTCCAGCTGAGGCCCGCCTCCCGGGTCAGCGAGACGCCCTGATCCGCGGCCCCCAGCGCAGCCTCCGGGTGACCGTCCTCCATCAACTGGGCTGCCTGGAATCGAAGTGCTCGGAGCCGGACACCGAGGCCCTTGGCACCGGTCGTCCTGGCCAGAATGTCGTCGAAGGACGGGGCGACCGCCGCCATCGGGAAACCCCTGCGGGCCAGCATGTTCAATGTGACAGACGCATCCGCCGCGATGACGTCGTCGCCGACCGCGCAGGCGATCCGCGTTGCTTCGGCAAGCATCAGGCTCGCTCCCTCCGGGTCCGATCGAACGATCGTTCTGGCCCTGGTCGCCAGCGCCCTGGCCAGCAGCGGGCTCTCCTGCCCCGCCAGCAGTTCAACCGCCTGGCGGGAGGGTTCGTCATTTCCGATCTCGGCGTCGAACTCCAACCGGGCCAGCCTTTCTCGCACAGCGGCCCGCTGCTGTAGCGGCGCCCCGCAGCGATCTGCGGTCGAGACCGCTGCGCGACCGAGCGAGAGGGCTCTGGAGACGTCACCGGCTGCTGCGGCGGCGTCGGCGGCCCGGATCAGGAGGTCGAGTTCGCCGGGTCCCGACCCCAGCCGCGGAAGGAGCCGGAGGGCCTGTTCCAGATACTGCAACGCTTCGGACGGCGCGGCCATCTGCTCGGCCTGGGTGGCCGCCTCGACCGATGCCGTCAGCGCGCCCGCGAGGTCGTGGCTGGCGAGGAGGTGATAGGCCAATTCTCCGGGGCCGTCGCCGAGATCCGGCCGTTCGCCCAGGAATTTCGCATAGCGAGCGTGTAGCTGAACCCGCTCGCCCGGCAAAAGATCGGCATAGACCGCCTCCTGGAACAGGGCGTGCCGAAACGCGTAGGTATCCGCCTCGACGGTCAGCAGCCCCGATTCCACCGCATCCCGCAAACCACGGCCCATGTCCTGTGCGCCGGCGGTTCGATCCCCGGGAAGGTCAATAGAACTGACATCGATTCCATAGCCGAGACTTTCTATCGTTTCGCCCGTCCCAGCCGCCGCAGTCAGAAGGTCGTGGCGAACTCGTAGCCCGGCAACGGCCGCCGCCCGCACGACATGGCGGCCCGCGGCGCTGAGCTGTTCGACCCGATTGAGCAGGAGGTCGGCCAATTCATGGGGCAATCGGCCGGCGGAGTCGGAATCACCGCCTGGCGCCGACAATTTCGCCCCGTTGAATTGCGCGGCATCCAGTTTCGCCGCCATCAGTTCCTCGGCGAAGAATGCGTTGCCCTGACTTCGGGCGAAGACTTTATCGACCACTTGCACATCGACGGGAGAACCGGTCAGGTCGTCGAGCAATTGCGCCAACTCGGTCCTGGTGAAGGGCTGGAGCGCGACCCTGCCGACGTGTGGCAGGCGGGCCAGTTCGGCGAGCAGCGGGCGCAACGGGTGACGGCGATGCAGGTCATCGCTGCGGTAGCTGACCACTACCGCCACCCGCCCGGCGCGCAACGCCCTGGTGAGAAAGGCGATCAACTCCCGCGTGCTCCGGTCAGCCCAGTGGACGTCCTCGATCACCAGTAGAACCGGGGACTTCGTCGACAGCGCCGTGAGAACCCGGAGCAGTCCTTCGAAGACCTGTCCCTGGACCATGCCTTCCTGCCCGGGCCTGGTATCGGACTCCAAGGACCGGGCATCGCGAACCAACTCGGTCAGTTGAGGGAGCAGTCGCGCCAGGGCGGGGCGGACCGCCGCCTCCTCGCGGAGCACCGCGGCGCCCACCTCGTCGATTTCCAGAGCTCGGAGCGCATCGATGATGGGCAGATACGGGACCCCGAAGTCACCGACCGGCACGCACGACCCGCTCAACAGGCGGCCGCCGGCCGCACCGACCCTGTGCATCAACTCCTGGAGCAGCCGCGTCTTGCCGGTGCCGGCGTCGCCGCTGACCACTGTGACTGAAGGAGTCCCGGCGTCGGCCCGGTCGACTGCATCGATGAGTTCGGTCAGTTCGGCCGCGCGACCGACGAACACGGAGGAGCGGGCACGCAGCACACCGCCATCGTTACTCAGCACACACCCCGAAGGCCAGCGCTGCCGCCGTGGGCACCCTCGCCGCCTGCTGGCTTGTCTCCCGCTGCACTGCCGGGACGTCGGTCCTGCCGATCGGCCGGACGTTCGCCGTCGCGATCCGCCACACCCTCGCCCAACCACGGGATTCGCGGGATCCGGTCACCAGGTCGTGCTGTGTCGTGACCAGCCGGGTCGTCGCCAGCCGCGATGCGGCCAGACGCTGCGCCCGGCCCACCTCCGGCCAGCGGCGTGCATCGGCCAGTCGCAGCTCGCGACCCCGGTCGTTGATGATGCTCTCTGCCAGGAACCAGTTGATCGTCATGCGGGCTACGTTGCTGCTAAGCAGCCGCCAGGGCATGAGGAGAACGTCTTATCTTCGGCGCGATCTTGTCCGGTGCCGGGCCCTGAAGGCTTTCGTCGATCGAAGCGGCGGGTCGGGCTGGAACCGACGACCTCTGTCGCAGGATGACGATTGTGAATCGAGTCCAGGCGGACCCGGCTGCGGTGACACGCTCGGAACACTCGACCGGCTGGGACCATGGGCTGCATGCGATTAATTCTGAACATCATCTGGCTGGTGCTGTGTGGTTTCTGGATGTGGCTGGCCTACCTGTTGGTCGGCCTGATCATGTGCCTGTTGATCGTCACCATCCCGTTCGGGATCGCCTCATTTCGGATCGCGGCTTTTGCGCTCTGGCCCTTCGGTCGAACCGTGGTCAGCCGGCCCGACGCCGGATCGCCGTCGTTCATCGGCAATGTGCTGTGGTTCGTCCTCGCCGGAGTATGGCTGGCGATCGGCCACGTGATCACCGGGGTGATGTTGATGATCACGGTGATCGGGATTCCGCTGGCACTGGCCAACTTCAAGATGATCCCGATCTCACTTGCGCCGCTGGGAAAACAGATCGTCGCAATCTGACCGTCCAGCACCGCCGTCGCCCAGACCCCGCGGTAGGGGTCCCTCAGCGGAATCCAAGCCTCAAGTCTTGCTGGCGAGGCCGCTTCGACACCTCTACGGAGCGTTCCCGCTCGTGGGGCGAGTCGGGCTCGAACCGACGACCTGACGGATTATGAGTCCGTTGCTCTGACCAACTGAGCTACCGCCCCGCGGAAACCCTACCGGCGCGGCGACCGGCGGCCCAACACAGCGAGCTCGACGCCCACCGGTGATCCGGAGCCCCCCGATCTGCTGGACGGTTGGGACGAGGACCGAGCATGCGATATTCTCGTCAAGCACTCGCTGGCTCGGTCAACTCAGCTGGCCGGCGAATGTCGTTCCTCCGTAGCTCAATTGGCAGAGCATCCGACTGTTAATCGGACGGTTACTGGTTCGAGTCCAGTCGGGGGAGCCCAGCAATACGAGCACTGGCCCAGGTCGACGACCTGGGCCAGTGCTCATCCGGGGTATTGGCCTTCCGAAGACGCGACGGGGCCGCAGCCCGAAGCATGCATTCGGCAGCACCCCCCAGCCGACCAGAGCACCGCAAGAACAAGGAGTCACCGTAGATGTTTCGACTTTTGGTGGGTACGGCCCTGGGCTACGTTCTGGGCTCCCGGGCCGGCCGGGAACGGTACGAGCAGATCAAGCGATGGTCGGCCAGGGCGGTTGACCACCCCGCGGTCCAGGGGGCTGCCGGTTTCGTCCGGGCCCAGATCTCTCAGGCGCTGCACCGGAAGTGAGCTGACCGGCGGGACAGCGGTGCGACAAGGTCTCAGCGGTCGAGCTGCTTGCGCGACGTCTGGACGTCGACCCCGCCCATGATTGCCACACCCTTGATCCGGAGGACCGGCGCGTCCGGCCCGTAGTTCTGGCGCACTCCGTCGTTGAAACCGCCCATGATCCCGATGCCCTCTACGTGCACCGTGATGCCCTCTGGCACGGTGATCTCCACCCCACCCATGATCGCAACCGCCATGATGACGGTCTCCCGCCCGGTCAGCTGGGCGTGGGTGAAGTCCAGTTCGACGCCGCCCATGATCGCGACCGCGTTCAGGTGGGCCGGAGCGGTCCACTGGCCCTTGCGAATACCGCCTGACATCACCCCGACGACATTGCCGGTTGCTGGGCCACCGGGCGAATACGACATCACCGGGCTGTCCTGCGGTACGGCAACGCTCGAAGGCTTGAGCAGTGAGAGCGAGTGGCCGGGCAGATCGCGGGTCACCGGCTCCAGCTCGACCAGCGTCTTGGCCGCGTACACAGAATCCAGTCGGGTCTCGAGTTCGGCGACCGTGATCCGACCCTCCGACATGGCGTGTTGCAGCAGCGCGGCGACCTGCTCGCGGTCCCGATCCGACGCTCGTAACGGCGGGTTGCGTGCCGGCTCAGGCTGATCGCTCACGGTGTGATTCTAGGGCCACTTCCGGTGCCCAGCAGGTTGGTTCGCACTTGGGGGCTCAGTCGATGCTCGACAGAGGCCCCTCGAGTTCGGTTGCGACGGCGGCCACCGCTGGAAGAAAGCCCGCCGCGGTGAAGTCGGCGCCCGGATCCAACCGAACCTGCCGGGTGAGTCCGTCGCGCCCGGGGACGCGGCGCAGTACCACCCAACCTCCGCCCCCCGGCCAGGCCAGGTGGCGACTGGCCGCGACCGAACGGCGGACACGGTGGTGGACCACGTCGGTCAGCCCGCTGGGCGCGGACAGCTCCAGCTCGTACGGCGCCGAATCCACCAGCACCACCGTTCCATCGTCGGTCACGGCGAGTTGTTCGGTGGCAATCACGGTCAACGTCCGGGCGGACAGCCGTGCTTTCGAAATGCGATCCCAATCCCACCGGGCCGCGGCGGTGGACCCGACGAGCCACAACCCGAACCGGGTCGCGGCCAGCAGCCCGCCGACGACCGGTGTGGCGAGCAGGATCTGCTCGTTGGGCGACAGCGCAGCGGCCAGCACCGGCGAGACGGGCGGGTGACGGCGCGGCCAACCGAACCCGGCCAGCCGCCGAAGCCCGGTCATCCGGCGCCCTTGCTGGCCCGGTCGGCAAGGGCTCGCCGGTATGCGGCCAGCGCCATCAGGTCGGCGTTGAGCTCAGCCGCCCGTTCGGAGTCGCCGGCGGCCTCGGCCCGTTGCAGATCCGACCGGAGACCCCGTTCTTTCGAGGCGGCGAGTCGCTCGGCAAGCCGGGCAACGATGGCCCCGGCATACGCGGCGTCCGGCTCGAGTCGCAGCGCCACCGGTTCAACGGCGAGTTCGTTGAACAGTGAGCGCAGGCCGCCCGCCGGCAGGTGCTCGCGCACCGAGGCGACCCAGGGGACAGCGCCGGCCTCGGCCGCCCGCTGCGGTCCGCCAGCCGCCGAAACCGCCATATGTAGGGCGGCATAGGCGCTGTCGGAGAAGGCTTCCGGCTCGATATCGGCGTAAACCCCGAAGAGCAGGCCCGGCTGCTGTAGGGCCAGTTTCAGCGCCTCGCGTTGGGCGAATGTGGCCGGGTCGGCCGGATTGGGTCGTCGGAAGGGTTGTTCGACCGGCCCGCCGGCACCGCCCGACGCCACTGGAACCGCCTGCGCCAGGCGCCTTTCCGCCGCCGCGGCAGACTTCCGGTCGGCGTCCGACTGCGCGCGGACCATGGCCAGAACACGCACATGGTCCGCGCCCAGCAGGCCGGCCAACTCCCTCGCGTACCCCGCCCGCAGCTCGGGCTCCTTGATCCGGGCGACCATCGGAATCGCTGCGTTGGCCGCGCCGACCCGCCCCTCGACGCTGTCGAGGTCGAACGAGGCCAGCGCCTGCTGGACGGCGAACTTGAACAGCGGCCGTCGACCCGCCACGAGTTCCCGCACTGCGCCGTCCCCACGGGCCTGTCGGAGCTCACAGGGATCCATCCCGTCCGGCGCCACCGCGACGAAGGTGTTCGCCGCGAACTTCTGATCTGAGTCGAAAGCTTTCAACGCTGCCTTCTGACCGGCCGAGTCTCCGTCAAAGGTGTAGACGACCTCGCCGCGGATCGTCTCGGAATCCCGCAGGTAGCGGCGCAGCACGCTGATGTGGTCGTCACCGAAAGCCGTGCCGCAGGACGCCACCGCCGTCGTCACCCCGGCCAGATGCATCGCCATCACGTCGGTATAACCCTCGACCACCACCACCTGGCGGGTCCGGGCGATTTCCTTTTTGGCCAGGTCGAGTCCGTACAACAATTGCGACTTCTTGAACAACGGACGTTCGGCGGTATTGACGTATTTCGCTTCCAGCCGGTCGTCATCGAACAGCCGCCGGGCGCCGAATCCGACGACGTCGCCGGAAGCGTCCCTGATGGCCCAGAGCAGCCGTCGATGGAACTGGTCGATCCAGCCGCGGCTGCCCTCCTTGGCCAATCCGGCCTTGGCCAGCTCGTCGAGCGTGAAGCCCTGGGCGGTCAGGGCTTTGACCAGCCCGTCCCAGGCGGCGGGGGCAAAGCCGCAACCGAAATGGGCGGCGGCGGAGGAATCGAATCCTCTTTCCGCTAGATAGTCGCGAGCGGCTTTGGCTCCCTCGGTCCTCATTTCGCCGGCATAGAATTCGGCGGCGGCCTTATTGGCGGCGATCAGTCTGGATCGGCTGCCGCGGTCGATCGAGGTGGACGTCCCGCCCTCGACCAGGGTCAGCGTGATGCCTGAGCGATCCGCCAGCCGCTGCACGGCCTCGGTGAAATTGAGGTGTTCCATTCCGGCGACGAATTCGAAGACGTCGCCGCCCTGGTTGCAACCGTAACAGTGGTAGCGGCCACGACCGGGATTGACCACGAACGACGGTGTCTTCTCGTCGTGGAACGGGCACAGGCCCTTCAGGTTGCCGCCACCCGCCGACCGGAGCGCGACGTATTCACCGATGACCTGATCGATTCGATTGGCCGCGCGGACCTGTTCCTTGTCCGCCTCGGTGATCCGGCCCGCCACAGGCCCGAGTCTAGGGGTTCGCCGGGTCGGCCCCGGTCGGTCGATCGGCACTTTCGCGGGCCGACAACACTCGGTGCCGGGTGACCGCCTGGGCGTCGGTGAGCAGCGAGACCTGATCGACGACCACCCGTAGACGCGCGCCGTCGTCGGTTGCCCCCGCGTAACGGCCGGCGAACAGCGGGTCGAGCGCATCGGGTCCGCGTTCCGCGATCCCGGTCACCAGTTCGGTCAGCAACTGCTGCTGCCGCTGCTGGATGCTCCGCCGAGCCGGATCGGCCATCACGTAGTGCGCAGCGACTGCCTTGAGCAGCGCGACCTCGGAACGCAGTACCGGCGGGATCTCCAGATCTGCGTCGTATCGGGTCAACCGGTGGTTGTCGTGGCGCTTCCGGGTGGCGGCAACCGCGCCGGAGGCGAACCGGCCGGTGAGTTCGCTGGTCATCATCTTGAGCGCCGCCCCGGCCTGCACCGGCGATCCACCTGAGGCCACGATGGCCTGCGCCACCGCGGGCAGATCCAGGAGAGAACCGAATACGTCTTCGAGTGCGCCCGCGGTCACCGGGGAATAGCGCGCGGCGACCCCGATCACCTCGGCCCGCTCCGAGGGATCCATCAGCAACCGCAGACCGATCACCCCGGCCTGGACGCCGTCCTCGACGTCGTGCACGGAGTAGGCAACGTCGTCCGCCCAGTCCATCACCTGCGCCTCGAGACTTCGCCGGTCCGCGGCCGGCGACGGTGTGCGGACCCAGTCGAAAATTAGCTGGTCGTCGGCATAGACGCCGAACTTGCCACCGCCCGGCGGCCGCTGCCACGGGTATTTGATGACGGCGTCGAGCGATGCCCGGGTCAGATTGAGACCGACCGGTCGTCCCTGCCCGTCGAGGACCTTGAGTTCGAGACGGGTCAGCAGTCGAAGGTTCTGCGCGTTCGCCTCGAACCCGCCGATGCCGGCGGCCAGGGCGTCGAGCGCGGCCTCGCCGTTGTGCCCGAACGGCGGATGGCCGATGTCGTGGGCGAGCCCGGCGAGGTCGACCAGATCGGCGTCGCATCCCAGCTGTCGACCGATATCCCTCGCGATCTGGGCCACCTCGAGGGAGTGGGTCAGCCGGGTCCGCGGTACGTCCGCGTCATCGGGGGCAACGACCTGAGTTTTTCCCGCCAACCGCCGGAACGCCGCTGAGTGCAGAACCCTCGCCCGGTCACGCACGAACGGCTCGCGACCGGCGTAGGGCCGCGCCATCGACAGGGTCGCAGTTTTGGGCGCCTCGACATGCAGCCGTTCGATGTCGGCCGCCGCATAACCGGCAGGTAGTTGTTCCCCTGTCCTCCGACGTACGGTCATGCAACCGCCGGGCCCAGCCCCGAGGAACCGCCGGTCAGCAGATAGAACAGCGTGCCGACCGTCTCCCGTACCACGTACCTGGTTTCGATCCCACGGCCGGCAGCGGGTCCGGCCGCGACCGGGGAAACCTGACAGTGCAGGCCGAGATCGGTCGCCATCAGCCGTGATCGCTGCGAGTGCCACGGGTCCGTCACCAGGACGACCGACGACCAGCCGTGCGCCCGGAGCACGGCGTCCGCGGCGCGGAGGGAAACCAGGGTGTCGTGGCCCTCGCCGACGGCGATCACCGCGTCTTCCGGCAGCCCGGCCCGGGTCAGGTACCGGCGTCCGGCCTCGCCCTCGCTGACCCGATCGCCGGGCCGCCCGCCGCCGATGGCCAGCACATGCCGTGCGGTGCCCGCGCGGAACAGCTCGGCGGCGTGGTCGAGCCGGGCGGCGTACACAGCCGACGGGGTGCCGTCGTACTGGGCCGCGCCGAGCACGACGATGGCGTCGGCCGGTGCCCGCTGATCGAGCCGACCGGTCTGGACGATGCGCAGAGCGATCACACCGAGACCCAGCAGGAGCACCAGCGCGGCGCCGGCAGCGTACCGGCAGACAGTTCGCAGGACCGGCAAAATCCGCCTCCCCTTTGCTGTTTTCGCTTCGACTGCGATTGTTTCGGCTGGGTTCGGTCGCCGGGCAGCTGACATGCAGAGCCGTCGAGTTGGGCGTGCAACCGCGAGTCTCATCCTGCCAGGTCCACAACCGCACACCGGCGACAGGCGACCGCCTTGTTACCGTATGCACATGAGCCGTCGCTCAATGTCCGGCAGAGTTCGGGCGCAGGTAGGTCCTGTCCGCGCGGTGGCTCTTGCGCTGAGCGTCGGGGCCGTCCTCGGTGGGGCTGGTTGCCGATCGGCGGCCGTAGTGAGCCCGGTCGCTGTCGCCAGTGATTCCAGCCCCCACCCGGCAACCAGCCCAGTGGTCTCACCGACCGCAACCTCCGCAACGACCTCGGGTTTGCAGACCGGGTCGGAAACCGGCCGGGCTTCCTCCACCAGTCCAGGCACCGTCACGAAAGCGCCGGGCGAACCCAGGGGGCCGGGGACGGTCAGATCGACGTCGAGCGGCGGACCGCGGGCGCTGCCGGCTCTCCCTGGCACCGAAGGGATCGGTGATCCCTACTACCCGGCCGCCGGCAACGGGGGCTACCAGGTCGACTCCTACGACGTCACACTGACCTACGACCCCTTCGTCAATGCGCTGGCGGCAGCCACCGTGATCATCGGAACGGTGACATTTGCCCGCCGGCTCAGCCGGTTCGATCTCGACCTCCAGCCGGCGATGAAGGTGACCAGGGTGGTCGTGAACGGTGCGCCGGCGGGCTTCACGCATGACCGGGCAGAGCTGATCATCACCCCGGTGACCGCCCTGGAACCAGGATCGGTGCTTTCGGTGATCATCACCTACGGCGGGCACCCGAGCTACATTGCCGATGGCACAACGGGTTCTGCTAACGGCGGCTGGTACCGGACCAGCTCCGGCGGGGCCGTCGCCATCGGCGAGCCGTTCTCGGCCTCCGCCTGGTATCCGGTCAACGAACACCCATCCGACCCGGCTGCATTCTCTGTCACGGCGACAGTCCCGAAGAAATGGTCGGTGATATCCAACGGGTTGAAGGTAACGGCCGGCCTGCCGTCACCGCCGGCCGGAAAGGCCAATTTCAAATGGGTGCAGCGCGTTCCGATCGCGAGCTACGAATCGATGATATATATCGACACCTTCTCCACGGTGACCGATTCGACGGTGGACGGAAAGCCGATCCTCTCTGCTTTTACGCCCAACGGGAAGGTGAACAAGTTCAAGAGACTTGCGAAGGACACCAGGCGGATTCTGCAGGTCCTGAGCAACCATTTCGGGCCCTATCCCTTCGAAGCCGCGGGCGGAATTTATACCGGCGAGCCGCTCACCTTCGCGCTGGAGACGGCCACCCGCCCGGTGTATGCCGACTGGGTCGACACCGAAACCATCGTTCACGAACTTTCGCACCAGTGGTACGGGGACAACGTCTTCATCAAGCGGTGGTCGGACATCTGCCTCAACGAATGTTTCGCCTCCTACGCCCCGTGGCTCTGGCACCACGACGTCGACTCCGCGGATCTGGACCTACGGTGGAGGAGCGAAATGGCGCAGGTCACCGGGCAGCCCACTTTCTGGGCCTCGCCGCTGGTGGCCATGGGCCCGGGCAACGAATTCTCCAGCGTCTATTCCCGCGGACCGCTGGCACTGCATGCCCTGCGAAAACAGATGGGCGAGAAGGCATTCGCCACGCTTCTGAAACAGTGGCCGACTGTCAATGCCGGTAAGACGGTCACGTTCGCCGACCTGGAGGCGTTCGCCGGTCGGCTGGCGCACCAGAATCTCGTCCCCTTCATGAGCGCCTGGTTCCGCGGACGGACCGTGCCGCCGGCCGAGTACCGGCACCCCGGGGGGCTGTGAGGGGGCCCCGGGGACCAGGTCTCACCCGGGTGTCCGAAGATCGGCGCCGGCGCTCAGGCCCCGATCAAGCGGGCATCCAGGTAGCTCTGCACCTGATCGAGGGCCACCCGCTCCTGGGTCATGGTGTCGCGTTCCCTGATGGTGACCGCCTGGTCAGCGCCCGTTTCGAAGTCGATGGTGATGCAGAACGGAGTGCCGATCTCGTCCTGCCGGCGGTATCTGCGGCCGATCTGCCCGGCGTCGTCGAATTCAACATTCCAGGACTTCCGGAGGGCTGCGGCCAGATCGCGCGCGGTCGGCGAAAGGTCGGCATTGCGGGACAACGGCAGGACCGCGGCCTTGACCGGGGCCAGCCGCGGATCCAACCGGAGCACGACCCGCTTGTCGATGCCCCCCTTGGTGTTCGGCGCCTCGTCCTCCGAGTACGCCTCGAGCAGAAAAGCCATCATCGGCCGCCCGACGCCCGCCGCCGGCTCGATGACGTAAGGGGTCCAGCGTTCGCCCAGCTCCTGGTCGAAATAAGAAAGGTCGGTTCCCGAATGCTCCGAATGGGTCTTCAAATCGAAGTCGGTTCGGTTGGCAATGCCCTCGAGCTCTCCCCAGACGCTGCCCTGAAATTCGAATCGGTACTCGATGTCCACGGTCCGCTTGGAGTAGTGCGAGAGCTTTTCCTTCGGATGGTCGAACTGGCGCAGATTGTCCCGGTTGATCCCCAGGTCGGCATACCATTCGGTCCTGGTGTCGATCCAGTACTGGTGCCATTCTTCGTCGGTGCCCGGCTTGACGAAGAACTCCATTTCCATCTGCTCGAATTCTCGCGTCCGGAAGATGAAATTGCCGGGTGTGATCTCGTTTCGGAAGGATTTTCCGATCTGACCGATCCCGAAAGGGGGTTTCTTGCGGGCGGATCCGGCAACGTTGTTGTAGTTGACGAAGATGCCCTGGGCGGTCTCCGGGCGCAGATAGTGCAGACCGGACTCGTCCTCGACGGGCCCGAGGAAAGTCTTGAGCAGGCCGTTGAACTCCTTCGGCTCCGTGAAGGCGCCCCTGGTGCCGCAGTTCACGCAGACGACCTCGCCCAGCCCGCTCGCCGGGCGGCCCTTCTTCTCCTGGAATTCCTCCAGCAGATGATCTGCCCGGTACCGCTTGTGACAGCTCATGCATTCGACCAACGGGTCGGTGAACGCGGCCACATGGCCGGATGCCACCCACACCGCCCTGGGCAGGATGACGGACGAATCCAGCCCGACGATATCCTCCCTGGACCGCACCATCGCGTTCCACCATTGCCGTTTGATGTTGTCCTTGAGCTCGACTCCCAAGGGCCCGTAGTCCCAGGCGGATCGGGTACCGCCGTAGATCTCGCCGCTCGGAAACACGAACCCCCGGCGCTTGGCCAGGGATACGACGGCGTCGATACGGTCGGCGGCCACAGCAGGACTCCAGATGTCGGGCCCGTCGCGGCAGCTCACAGATGTGTCGCAGCACTGGCCGGGTGATGTCGCGACGGTGGGTTCCGACGCGGATAGGTCACTCGAGCCTATCGACTCCATCGCGGAGCATTGACCCGATCCTTACGGACAGATCCCCGGACACCTGCCTACCCCGCCTTCGACGGAGTCGGTCTGAGACAAAGTTTTCAGACAGTCCTTCTCCGACCCAGCCCGTCTCCCCAATCGCGTGAGCGGCTGCCGGTCACCGTCCGGTCCCGCCAGCGGGCCCTCCCGGGTCAGCGCCGGCCGGTCGCCGTCCCGTCCCGGGCCCTGCCGGGTGGTGGCCCTGCCGGGTGGTGGGCCCTGCCGGGTCGCTGGGGCAGTCGATCCGCGGGCGGGTACCGTCACCGGGCCGGTGCGGGAACCGTCGGCGGCGTACTGACCAGCGCGCCATCGGCCGCGGTCAGTAGAACTTCGCTCACCGCGCTGCCGTCCACGTCGGCTGTCGACAACCAGGGGATGAACGAGGTCCGCATCGGCCACGGCGCCAGCGCCCTGCGGTAGGCGGCAGCTGATGCGAACTCAGCGACAAGCACCCAGCGTTCGGCCACCTCGGTGGACCTGGCGAACAGCAGGTGGAGACATTCCGGCGCGGCGGCGAGCAACTCCAGAGCCGAGGCCGCTGCAGCCGGGGCCGGACCTGCCGAGTCGAGGGGATCAGCCGGACCCGGGCGATCGGCGCGACCAGCGAGATCAGCCTGGCCGGGCTCGCCAGTCGGATCGGTCTCAATGGTGAAATGCGCCACCAGAACGAACATGACCTCGCCTCCCTGCTCGAAAATGCCTCGCCTTCCCAAATTCGGCCGGGTCGGCCTGACTTAGTCACCCGGTCCGGCCGGACGAATTGCCGGGGACAAGACCGCCGCAGACCGACCCGCGGCAGACCGTCCCGGCAGATCGACCTGCCGGAAATCCAATCGCCGGAGATCGCACCGTCCATCTGTCGCATCCGGCTTGCCGGAGAGTGCGTTCAGACTCCGGTTGTTCCTACCCCGGTCATTTCCAGCACGGGGCCTGCTGCGGACTGTCGAATGTGCAGGCGCGAGGGAATGCGTTGACGCATTTCGTCGACGTGGGAGACCAGGCCGACAACCCGCCCACCTGCACGCAGGTCATCCAACGTGCTCATCACCAGATCGAGGCTGTCGGCGTCGAGCGTGCCGAATCCCTCGTCGATGAAGATCGTATCCAACAGCCGCCCTCCGGCCTCCGCGGCGACCACATCGGCCAACCCGAGAGCGAGGGCAAGCGAGGCCAGGAACGATTCGCCTCCGGATAGCGTCTTGGCCGGCCTGGCCACGCCGGAATGAGCGTCGAGAATGTCCAGACCCAGTCCCGACGGCCGGCCGCCTTTGTTGGGGGCGCCGGCCCCGTCCGCGGCAGGCACGAAGGTGTACCGGCCCGCCGACATCTCCGAAAGCCGAACGCCGGCAGAAAGTCCGACCTGGGCCAACTTTGCCGCGAGCACGTATGTTCGGAGCGACATTCCTTTGACATTCTGACCTTTGCCCAGTACCACGTCCGTGAGTGCGGCCAACTGGGCATCGGCCGCGAGGATCGGCTGCAGTTCCTGCCAGGCGGCGGTGAGTCGCTCCGCGGCCGCTTCGACCTGGTGGCGTCGGGCCCATGCGATCGACGCTACCGACATCGATTCTTCAGAAACTCGGCGGGAAAGGGCAGCACTCTCCTCGGCGCGCGCCACATTCGGCGCGGCGTCGGGGTCGAGTCCGGTCAACTCCGGGTCCGCGAGTTGCCCGGCTACCGCCGCCAGCTCGTCGTCGGCTGCCCGCAACGACCGAATCAATCCGGCGGCGTCCACCTCGGCCGCGGAGCGGGCGGACGCCAGATCGTCGAACGGCGACCCGGCCAACGCGTCGACCACCGCGGTGTCCGCAGCTGCCAATTCGACCTCGATCACGTCGACGGCCTCGACACCGGCGGCAAGCCGGTCCAGTGCGGCACAACTGGCGAGCAGGTGCAGTCGGCGGGCCGATATGTCAACGAACGATCCGCGGGCGTCATCCAGCCGGACCCCCCGGTGATGGTTGGCCTCGACCAGCGCCTCCTGCTGCGCAGACCACCCGGCGAGCTCCGACAGCAGCTGCGTTCGTCGGCCGCGAAGTCGGGTCCCCTGGTCGGCGAGGAGGGCGAAGGCGGCGTCCGCTGCAGGAAGGTCCGCGGCCAGCGCGGCATCAGCGTCGGCCTTTCGATCGGCCGCCGACCACTGCGCCAGGGCCTGCGCGGCAGGGAGCCCGGCCGACCGCTGCCCGGCCTCGATCACCGCGATACGCGCACCCTCCCTGGCGGAGTCGGTACGTTGCCGGGCGTCGGCCGCCAGTACCACGTCCCCCAGCTCCTCCGCGATCTCTCCTCGCGTCACCGCGGCGACCGTGGGGAGCGCGGGTGCCGGGTGGGTGCAGCCGCCACACACCGGGCAGGCTGCGCCGTGGACAAGGCCGCCGGCCAACTCGGCGGCCATGCCGGTGATCCGCCGCTCCACCAACTGCTGCCGCAGATCGACGGCTCGCTGGTGGTCGGACACCGCCTTCGACGCTTTCGCAACCGCCCGGTCGGCCAGTTTCTGGAGGTTCGGCACCGCCCGTGCGGCCGACAGGACATCGAGGGCGATGGCGGCCTGGGCGGCCGAGGACGCTGATCGCTCCGCGGCCGACCGAGCGCAGGCCAGGCGGGTACCGGCGGTTTCGTGCAGTCCGGGCAGGTCGCGCAGTGCGCCGTCCAGCTGCTCGAGCTCCGAGGCTCCGCGCCGACCGTCGGCCACCACCATCCGCAACACTTTTTCGTCCCGCCGCTGCCGGAGCTCTTCTCCGACCAGTTCAGCCAGGCCACCGGCCTGTTCGCGAAGGACGGCGCTGAGGAGGCGTACCTCGCCGGCAGCCTTGGGAACTTCGAGATCAGCGTTGACCAGCGCTTCCGCGGCCGTCCTGGCCCGATCGGCGGCAGCTCGCTCCCGTCGTCGTCGACCGCCCAGCTCAGCCGCTCGGTCGGCAGCCGTGCAGAGGGGTAGGGAAGCACCGTGCGCCACGACGGCCGATCGCCACGCCGCACGCTCGCCAGCACCGGCATCAAGAACGAACTGACGGGCCTTGAGCTGGCGCAGCCGCCGTATCCGGCCGTCGAGCTCGTGGATTCGGGCCAACTCTGCCTCGGCGCTCCTGGCCAGCCGACGCGCCGCCTTCTCGGCGGCACCGGCGTCAGCGGTGGCGTCCGCAACCCGGAGGCGGACCGGTTCGAGCCAGGCTTCGGGGCTCTGCAGCTCCATCGCGCTCTGCTCGAAATCAGCCGGCTCCATTCCGGCGGCTTCGGCCACGCGGGCGGCCAGCCTGGAAACAACGCTCTGGCGCTCGCGCAGCAGGCTGCCCGAGTCACGGCGCGCCGCGTAGAACCATTGCTCTATGCAGCCGAACCGGCCCGTGTCGAACAAGCGCTCCAGCAGATCCTCCCGGTCGGCTGTGTCCGCCCTGAGGAACCTGGCGAAATCGCCCTGCGGGAGCAGGACGACCTGGAAGAACTGTTCGGCCGACATCCCTAGTAGATCCACCACGGTCGCACCGACCTCTTCTGCCCTGGTCAGGCCCTCCGCCCGACCGGGTGTCCCCGGCGATGGACCGGTCGCGGGCGGGTCGATCCACCGCAGCAATTGCCTTCCCTTTTCTACGGTCACCCCGACCCCCCGGGACTTGGGACGTTCGTAGGACGGGCTCCGGGTCAACTCCACCCGGCGACCGCCCAGCGTCGCCTCCAGCCGGACCCACGTCCTCGCGGTCGGCTCGGCACGGTCGCAGCGCAGCCGTTTCGCCTCGTTCCGTGCGCCCGGCACGCGGCCGAAAAGGGCGAAGGCGATCGCGTCCAGCAGGCTCGTCTTCCCGGCCCCGGTATGACCGTGCAGGAGGAAAAGGCCGTCTGCGGCCAATGTGTCGAGGTCGAGTGAGACTTCTCCGGCATAGGGTCCGAACGCGCTCAGCTCCAGTCGGTGCAGCCTCATTCGGCGGCCTCCCGGACGCGGCCGGCGGTGATTGCCTTCTCGACCAGGGATCGCTCGCCATGGGTGGCGGCCAGCAGTCGGCAGTGCACCAGGAAGCTGTCCACAGTATCTAGATCCGAGGTCACCCCGCCGATGACGAGCCGCTCCCCCGGCGCGGGCGCGTCGATCTCTGGCCGGAGGTTCGGCGGTTCCCAAGCGAGAACGAGCGCGTGGGGAAAGGTCTCGCGCAGCCGACGCATGGCGTCCAGCGGGCGCACCGGGTCGGTGAGGGTCACCGAGAGGTAATGGTCGACGAGCTCCCGATAGCTGCCCAGCACCTCGGACAGAGTGCCGCGCACCGCGGCGAGCGGTCGGACGATGGGCAGAGCGGCCCACTGGCACTCGATCTCGCCGGCCGGCCCCAGATCCACGATCCAGACGCCCTTGCGGTGCGTCGACTCCGCGAACGAGTAAGGGAGCGGCGAGCCCGAATACCGGATCCGGCCGGTGATCTGCTGGGGGCCGTGCAGGTGGCCGAGAGCCACATAATCGATGCCCTCGAACACGTCGGACCCGACCGATTCGACCCCACCCACCGCGATGGAACGCTCGGACCCGGACGCAGAGCCGCCGACGACGAATGCGTGCGCGAGCACGACCTTCCGCGCCGCGGACGGACGTTGGGACGCATCGCGGCGCACCAGATCCATGGCTGCCGACATCACCGCCTGGTGGCGCGCTGGCGCCGGAACACCGAGGTAGTGGCGGGCGATCTCCGGCTCCAGGTAGGGGACGGCGTAGAACACAACCGGCCCGCTGCTGTCGGCCAGCAGGATCGGCCGGGCCAGCTCGGCCACCGACGTCCGCAGGTACAGCCCACCGGCGGCCAGGAACTCGGCGAATGCTCCCAGGCGCGGTGCGGAATCGTGATTGCCCGATGAAGCGATGATCGTTGCGCCGGCCTGCCGGATGCGGATGAGGGCCCTCGTCGCCACCTGCACAGCCTCGGGCGACGGCACTCCCCTGTCGTAGATGTCGCCGGCCACGACTACGACGTCGACAGCGTGTTCGGTGACGAGGTCCGCGACCGCGACCAGCGCCGCCTCCTGGTCGGGCAACAGGTCCTCACCGTGGAAGGTCCGGCCGATGTGCCAGTCCGAGGTGTGCAGGATCCGCATGGCTAAGACGCTATGACGCTGCACCGACAGTCGGGCTCAGCCATGCCGGTCGGCCGGCGAATCACCGGCCCGCAGCCTCTTCGTGGCCCTCCAGAGCGACGACGGTTGGTCGCGTCATCCGACGCTCAGCCCGCCGAGGCCGCCGCCAGCACATCTGTGATGAGGTAGCCGGATCCGTGAGCAACCAACTCGATCACCCGATGCGTGACTCCGCGGGGCTTGGTCCGGCTGACGGTGGCCCCGGTCTCGTCGAGCACGGGGTAGGACTGCAGGAGGTCGCCGACATCGATTCGTATCCCGGCTGAGCCCCCCAGGGTCGTCCCCGGTTTCAGCAAGGCGGCGCTGACGACGGTGTGATCTGCTCCAGTGACCCGCAGTCCATGGGTCCTCATCCGGCTGATCAGCACGGCATCCGCCGCCTTCCCTCGGGACGCCGGCGCGTACACCGCGTCGAGCAGGGCCGGATCCCGGTAGATCAGGGCCAGCGCCCGGTTCCGATCGAGGACGGTGACGACCGACATCCAGTCGACCGACCTGTTCGGCGCCGTTGCCGGCCGGGCCGTCGTCGATCGGGGCACCGGACCGTCGGGCGACGGGCCACTTTGTAACGGCCTCTCGGGCACCTGTCCGGTGCTCGACACTGCCACTGAACCCGGCCGTCCGGCCGTACCAGGTGTTGGTCTTGGCGACGGGGTTCCCGGCCCGTCGGCGAGGCCTGCCGTGACGGTGGAGCCTGCAGTGGCAGCGGAGCCTGATGCAGACGTCAAAATTGCCGACGAGCCCCCAAGTGCTTGCGCCGCAGCGGATCTGGGGGGTAATACCGCTGTCAATCGGGCCGGAGCGGTCGACGCCGCTCGATCGTTACCTGCCCACCACAATCCGGCACCGGCGGCGGCTTCCGGCCCGGCTCTTGCGGCCGGGCGCCCGTGGCCGCCGCGTGCCAGAAAGCCGCCGACGGGCCCGGGCGATCAAACGGCCGCGTCCTGCCGTTGCTGCCCCGACAGCAGGGGTCCCGACCTTGACGACATCGGCTCTGGCCCTGGTCACAGCTCTGGTTCGGAGGACTCGCTGGGCTTCTTCGCTGGAGTCGACCGCCCGGCGCCCAGCAGGGTCGGCTGCTGGGCAAGCTGCGGTTGCCGGGGCTGCCGCGGTGGGAGCAGGCCGAGCGGCCGGGTCCGATTGGTGCCCGGCCGTTGTCGTCTTGACCCCGTGGCGGGGCGGCCGGTGCAGGGCGACCGGCGCGGCCGGTCCGGTGCCGCGCAAGGTCACCAGCAGCGCCGCAGCGCTCGGCCGCCGAGCCGGCTCCCGGCGAAGGAGGGCGCGTACCGCCTCGATCAGTCCGGGTGGAGCGGGGATGTCACCCGGATCGGGCCATTGGCCGGCGGTCGACTGAATAGCGACGTCGCGCAGATCGTCGGCCGGCCAGGCATGCCGCCCGGTCAGGCAGGCCAGTGCGACAGAACCGAGCGAGAACATGTCGCCCGCAGATGTCGGCGGGCCGCCGTGGGCGATCTCGGGAGCTGTATCAGAACATGTCACCAGCACCGGCAGGCCCGGTTCGGCCGCGGAGCGAGCCGCTCCCAGATCGGCCAGCAGCGGACGCCCGGCGGCGTCGAACAACACGTTCGCCGTAGACAGATCGCCGTGGACGAGGGAACGCTCGTGCGCCTTGGCCAGCACAGCGGCGAGCGGGACCATGATCGTGAGCACCTCGCCGGGACTGAGCTTCGGCCGCCTCTCCAGAAGCTGCTCCAGGCTGCCTCCGGTGGCCAGTTCGGTGACCAGGACAGCCCGGTCCTCGTCTGCCAGCACGTCCAGCACGGCGGGCATGTGTGGATGGTCGACGGCTGCGGCCAACGCCGCCTCCCGGCGGGCCGCCGGCAACTCTCCCGGCGGGAAAACCTTCATCGCCACCGGCCGGCCCGTCGCCGTCACCAGGCCTCGCCAGACCTGCGCCGAACCACCCGAGCCGATCTGCTCAATCGCCCGGTACCCGCCCATCTCGAACCCCATATCGGGAGAGTAGGCACCAGGTCGCCGGCAGCGTCCAGGTTGTCCACACTGACCATCGATGGGAGATGCGGCGGCTGAGCCGCTCTCTCCAGCCCAGCCCGCCGGGCGAGCGCCGCCGATGCCGCTGGTCCAGGCGCTGTCGGCGGTCCGATGTACCGTGATTTCCATGCGAGACATGGATACACCGCTGCGAATTGTCGAGGCGGGCGAGCTCGATTATCAGACCGCTTGGGAGGAGCAACGCCGGATCGCCGCCGCTCGCGCGGAGTCGACCGGCCCGGACACCGTTCTACTGCTCACCCATCCCGCTGTCTACACAGCAGGCAAACGCACCCAACCGGGCGATCGTCCTGTCGACGGCACCCCGGTGATCGATGTCGACCGGGGTGGGCGGATCACCTGGCACGGCCCGGGCCAGCTGGTCGGATATCCGCTGGTCAAACTCATGCATCCGGTGGACGTTGTCGGCTATGTCCGCCTGCTCGAACAGATGCTGATTGCCTGCTGCGGTGATCTCGGTCTTCTCGGAACGGGTCGGATAGCCGGGCGCAGCGGGGTCTGGTTACCGGCAGGGGCCGGCAAGCCCGAGCGGAAGATTGCGGCGATCGGCGTTCGCATCGCCAGAGGTGTGACGCAGCACGGCTTTGCGTTGAATTGTGATCCGGACCTCACCTGGTACGACCGGATAGTTCCTTGCGGCATCAGTGATGCCGGGGTGACGTCGCTGTCAACTGAACTCGGTCGACGAGTTCCGGTGACGGACGCCCTTCCGATCGTTACCCGCCGGATTCGGCAGGCTCTGGATGGCGAAATGTCAATCGAGGCGTCGGAACTGGACCGAGCGGAGGAGCGCTCTCAGGGCCCGTCCGCCGCGGCTGGTGTTGCCTGGCATCTCGACCCGGCCCTGATCGCGTCATGACGATCCGGCAGGATGAAGCAAATCTCGATTCAGCCGACGCAGATCTGCCTCATGAACGCTTGCTGCTTCGGCACCCGATCTCATCTCTGAGGAGTTTCCGATGAGCAACGCAACAGTCGGCTCGACCGCGCACGACCTCGCGACGAAGGCCGGGAGCGTCGCCGAAAAGGTGGTCGACCAAGCGCAGGACGTCGCCGGAAAGCTGGCGGAGCAGGCGCAGGACGTCGCCGGCAAGCTAGCTGATCAAGCGCAGGACGTCGCCGGCAACCTGGTGGACGCCGCTCAGGAAGTGGCGGGCAAGGTGGCAGCGGCGGCCGGCGCTGTCGCTCACGACTTAGCAGCCAGGGCCGGCGACGTGACGGAGAAGGCCGTGCATTCGCTCGGTGATTCTGCCGACAAACTATCCGGTCGGGCGCGCCGGGTCAGCCAAGAAACGGTCCAGCGCACCGACCGGGCAGCCAGGGTCACCGCGATCAAGGCGGCCGTCCAGGCGAAAGCTCTGGCGACCGCCGGCAAAGCGAATGCCGGCGAGGTAGCCAACTCCCTCGCCGCGGCAGCCACCATGCACGCTGCCAGAGCGGCCAAATCGTTGGCCATCAAGACGACGGAGTCGGCCCGGGCGCTCGACAAGAAGTCAAAGGCAGCCACGAAGAAATCCGCGACCGCGACGAGTCGCCGGCCGTGGCGCAAGGTACTGCTCCTCGGAGCCCTGGCAGCAATCGTGGTGGCCATCGCCAAAGCGATGAACGGCCCGACATATCCGGCGTCTGCGGGGACCTATCCAGCCCCTACTGCGGCGAAGACCGACCCCGTCGCTTCGGCGAAGGACAAAGCGGCGGACGTCGCAGACAAGGTCTCCGACAGCGCGGCAGGTGCTGCGGCGGCGGCGAAGGACAAAGCGGCGGACGTCGCAGACAAGGTCTCTGACAGCGCGGCAGGTGCTGCGGCGGCGGCGAAGGACAAAGCGTCGGACGTCGTAGACAAGGTCTCCGGCAGCGCGGCAGGTGTTGCGGCGGCGGCGAAGGACAAAGCGTCGGACGTCGTAGACAAGGTCTCCGGCAGCGCGGCAGGTGTTGCAGCGGCGGCGAAGGACAAAGCGGCGGACGTCGTAGACAAGGTCTCCGGCAGCGCGGCAGGTGCTGCGGCGGCAGCGAAGGACAAAGCGGCGGACGTCGCAGACAAGGTCTCCGACAACGCGGCAGGTGCTGCGGCGGCGGCGAAGGACAAAGCGGCAGACGTCGCAGACAAGGCCGCGGACGCTGCCTCCAGCGGGCAGGGCAAGGTGGCGGGCCTGGCTGACAAAACGGAAGCGGGAGTCGTCGAGGCAGCCGAGAAAGCGAAGGGGAAGACGACCGAACTGGCCGACAAATCAGCCGCGGCGGCCTCGGATTCAGTCGGTCGCGCCAAGGACAAAGCGGCCGGCAACGCCGTCGCCCCAGCCACCGATGCCACCGGCAACGGTTCCGATTCTGGTTCTGGCCCTGGTTCCGACAAATCCAGCCCAGCGCATCCGCCGGTCGTCCCGCCGCACGCCAAAATCGCTCCGCCCGCCCCCGACACGATCGAGAAATCATGACCGCCGCACCTCTGACGATCAACCCGGCCGCAGTCGATCCCGCGGCCCCTGATGCCGCCGAAGCGATGGCGTCGAGTGGCGCGGGCAACGGTCCTGCCAGCACTGTTGGTGTTTCGCCAGGGCGAAAACTGCTTCGCCTGGAGGTCAGGAACGCGGCGGTACCGATCGAACGCAAGCCCGAATGGATCAAGACGAAGCTCCGGACAGGTCCGGAATTCACCGCGATGCAGGCCCTGGTCAAGCGCGAAGGATTGCACACCGTCTGCCAGGAAGCAGGCTGCCCCAATATCTACGAATGTTGGGAAGACCGCGAGGCCACGTTCCTCATCGGCGGGGACCAGTGCACCAGGCGCTGCGACTTCTGCCTGATCGACACCGGCAAACCCGGTCCGCTGGATCGGGACGAACCCCGTCGGGTGGCAGAGTCCATCCGAACGATGGAACTTCGTTACGCGACGATCACCGGCGTTACCCGCGACGATCTGGCCGACGAGGGGGCTTGGCTCTATGCGGAAACCATCAGACAGGTGCACGCGCTGGCGCCAAACACCGGAGTCGAGATCCTGACTCCTGACTTCTCTGGCAAACACGAACTGCTGCAACAGGTTTTTGATGCTGCGCCGGAGGTCTTCGCGCACAATCTGGAAACTGTGCCGAGGATCTTCAAGCGAATCCGGCCGGCCTTCACCTACGACCGGTCACTGGATGTGATCTCGCAGGCGAGAGCGGCCGGAATGGTGACAAAGTCGAATCTGATCCTCGGAATGGGTGAGACCCGGGCGGAGATTTCTCAGGCGCTCATCGACATGCACTCGGCCGGCTGCGATCTCGTCACCATCACCCAGTATCTGCGGCCAACCCCGCGGCACCACCCCATCGACCGCTGGGTGAAGCCGGCCGAATTCGTCGAGCTCCGGGACGAGGCCATACAGATCGGCTTCGTGGGTGTCATGTCCGGGCCATTGGTCCGCTCGTCGTACCGGGCTGGATCGCTGTACAGGCAGGCCATTGAGGCGCGCGCCAGGAGCTGACGCGAGCCCTCGGCGAGGCCCCGCCCGGCCTGCACGACACCACTGTCGGAGCCTGCCGGCTCGTTTCGACTGACGTCGCCGGGGTCGTATCCTTCGTCTATGGCGAAGACACCTGTTACCGGCCCAAGCCTGTCCAAACAGGAGAAGAAGGCTGCGAAGGTGGCTTCCCGGGCCGCGAAGAAGGACCGCCGCCGCCAGATCTGGCAGGCGTTCCAGACGCAGCGCAAGGAAGACAAGCGGCTCCTGCCGTACATGATCCTGTGTCTGCTCGGCACAGCCGGGCTGATCACCGGCATCGGGCTGCTGCTCGGCGCGCCCTGGTGGGGCGGCCTGGTGTTCGGGCTGATGTTCGGCGTGTTGGCCGCGATGCTGTTCTTCGCCCGGCGGGTGCAGTCCAACATCTACAAACAGGCCGACGGCACGCCCGGCGCCGCGGCCTGGTCGCTACAGAACAATCTGCGCGGAAAATGGCGGATCACCCCGGCGGTCGCCGGCACCTCGCAGCTCGACGCGGTGCACCGGGTGGTCGGTCGGCCCGGCATCATCCTGATCGGCGAGGGCGCGGTCCACCGGGTCAAGCCACTGTTGGCCCAAGAAAAGCGGAAGATCGCCCGGGTTGTCGGTGAAACCCCGATCTACGACATCATCGTCGGCAACGAGGACGGCCAGACGCCGTTGAAGAAGCTGAATCCTTCGCTCATGAAGCTGCCTCGCAACATCACCGCCGCCCAGGTCACCGATCTGGATGCCAGGCTGAAGGCGTTGAGCGCCAGATCAGGTCAGGTCGGCATGCCCAAGGGGCCGCTGCCCCCCGGCGCGAAGATGCGCAACGTCCAGCGGGCCGCGCGTCGACGCTGACCGGCAATCGGCCTTCCCGCCCTGGCCGCACGGACAGAACCGGACGTCGTTGCACCAGCCGGTTCAACGGACGCCCAGAAGCACCGTCGACTCAAACCCTTGCCGTTAACGGGCGCGAAACAGGGTGGAGACCGAGGGGCAACACCTCCTCCCTAACTTGCTCAGGAGGGTGCGCGCACCAGCGCCGTCACCCTGGACGCTTCACTGACGCGAAGGAGTGTGGGAGTGTTCTCCACCCCCGAAGAACTGGTCGCCTACATCAAGGAAACGGACGTCGAATTCCTCGATATCCGATTTTGCGACCTCCCAGGCATCATGAACCATCTGACGGTCCCGGCCGGCACCGTTACCGTCGAATCGCTCGCCGGCGGAATGGCTTTCGACGGGTCGTCGATCAAGGGCTTCCAATCGATCCATGAATCGGACATGACGCTGCTCCCTGACGTCACGACCGCCCGCATCGACCCGTTCCGCAAGCGGCGGACGATGATCATGAACTTCTTCGTGCACGACCCGCTCACCCTGCAGCCATACTCGCGCGACCCGCGCAACATCGCGCGGAAGGCCGAGGAATACCTGGCCAGCACCGGAATCGCCGACACCTGCTTTTTCGGCGCCGAGGCTGAGTTCTACATCTTCGACGAGGTCCGCTTCGAAACCACCTCCAACGGCAGCTTTTACAAGGTCGACTCCGAAGAGGGCTGGTGGAACAGCGGCCGAGAGGAGGTAGGCGGGAACCTGGGATACAAGACCCGGTTCAAGGGTGGATATTTCCCGGTTCCGCCGTACGACCATCAGGCCGACCTTCGCGACGACATGACGGCCAACCTGCTCGCCACCGGTTTCGATGTGGAGCGGGGCCACCACGAGGTCGGAACAGGCGGGCAGGCCGAGATCAACTACAAGTTCAACACGCTGCTGGCCTCTGCCGACGAGGTGATGCTCTTCAAGTACGTCATCAAGAACACGGCCTGGGCCGAAGGGAAAACTGCGACCTTCATGCCGAAACCGTTATTCGGCGACAACGGCTCCGGCATGCACGCCCACCAGTCATTGTGGATGGGCGGCAAGCCGCTGTTCTATGACGAAGCCGGCTACGGTGGGCTCTCCGACATGGCCCGCTACTACATCGGCGGCCTGTTGCACCACGCCCCGTCGCTGCTGGCCTTCACCAACCCGACAGTGAATTCCTACCACCGACTGGTGCCCGGCTACGAGGCCCCGGTCAACCTGGTCTACTCGGCCCGTAACCGCTCCGCCTGCATCCGAATCCCGCTCACCGGCACCAACGCCAAGGCCAAGCGCCTGGAGTTCCGCTGCCCCGACCCGTCGGCCAACCCGTACCTGGCGTTCGCCGCGATGATGATGGCCGGCCTGGACGGCATCAAGAACAAGATCGAGCCGCCGGCGCCGGTGGACAAAGACCTGTACGAACTACCGCCGGACGAGGCCGCAAACATTCCGCAGGTTCCGGCCTCGCTCGGTGCTGTGATCGACCGCCTCGAAGCCGACCATGACTATCTTCTCGAGGGTGGCGTCTTCACCCCCGACCTGATCGAGACCTGGATCCGCATCAAGCGGGAAGAGATCGACGCCATCCGGCTGCGCCCGCACCCCCACGAGTTCGCGATGTACTACGACTGCTGAGACTTGTTGCGACTGAGCAGGACCCACCCCGAACGGGCCACCGGAGCGATTCGCCGGTGGCCCGTTCGGGGTGTTACGCCCTTCGCCGCCCGGTCTCTGCGCGGATCATCTTCGCCGGCGCGGACGAAATGTGCCCGAATGGGACGGGAGCGACAGAAGACTCCGACTTCATCCATTCCCGGGATGATGATCCGCGCGGGAGGGCCCGGCGAGCGCAGGCTCGCCGTGGGAGGGCCCGCCGAGCGCAGGCTCGCCGCGGGAGGGCCCGGCGAGCGCCGGCTCGCCGCGGGACACGGGGAGATGCCGGCCCGGGGTCGTGGCGAGTGTTGCGGAGGGTGTTTCGGCGAGATTCCGAGCCGGACCGGCCAATTGCCCGCCGACTCCCGGCAGCACCGGATTATCGAGAGTTCCCCTGACCCCCTGGCTGATCCGCTGGCTGATCACCTGGCTGATGCCGTCGCCACGCATCGAGACCCCGTAGAGGGCGTCGGCCGACTCCATGGTGAATTTCTGGTGGGTGATGATGATCAGCTGCGACGAGTCGCGGAGCAGGGCGAGCAGCTGGACCAGGCGTGTGAGGTTGACCTCGTCCAGCGCAGCCTCGACCTCGTCGAGGATGTAGAACGGGCTGGGCCTGGCCCGGAAGATGGCCACCAGCAGCGCCACAGCGGTCAGAGAGCGTTCGCCGCCGGACAGCAGCGACAGTCGCTTCACCTTCTTCCCGGGCGGCCGCGCGTGCACTTCGATACCGGTGGTCAACAAGTCCGACGGGTCCGTCAGCACCAGTTCCCCCTCGCCACCGGGGAACAACTCGGCGAACACCGTCCGGAACTCCCGGGCGACGTCTGCGTAGGCGGCGGTGAAGACCTCGAGGATCTTGTCGTCCACCTCGCCGATGACGGTCAGCAGGTCCTTTCGGGTCGATTTGAGGTCCTCGAGCTGGGTCGACAGGAAGGCGTGCCTTTCCTCTAGTGCGGCAAATTCTTCGAGCGCCAGCGGGTTGACCTTGCCCAGCAGGTTCAGGTCCCGCTCGGCCCGCTTCGCCCGGCGCTCCTGGGTGTCCCGGTCGAAGGCCATCGGCTGAGGCGCGGTCACGGCCTCGCCGCGGTCTTTGGCTGCGTCGTACTCGGCCGTCTCCTGGGCGGTCGCCGGAATCGGCACGTCCGGGCCGAATTCGGCCAGCAGATCCGCTGCGGGGAGACCGAACTCCTCGGCCCCGCGGGCGGCCAGCTGCTCCACCCGGAAGGTGCGCTGGGCCCGCGCCACCTCGTCGCGGTGCACGGAGTCGGTCAACACCGCCCACTGTTGCTGCAATTCGGCAACCTTGGCCCGGGACCCGGTCAAGACCGCCTCGGCGCCGGTCCGCTCGGCCGCTGCTCGATCCCGCTCGGCAGTTGCCTGTTCGAGCGACTCGGCGAGCATGGCCAGACCGCGACGGCCGATATCGGCCACCCGGCCGGCGACCGCCGCGGCAGAGGCCCGGTGGGCGGTGGCCTGCTGCGCCTTGGCCCTCGCCTCGAGTTCCTGCCGCGCGGTACGGCGCAGGCCGTCGGCGACGCCGGCCGTGGCCCTGGCCCGTTCTTCGGCCGTCCGCAGCGCCAGCCTGGCATCGACTTCCAGCTGACGTGCTTGTCCGGTCAAGTAGAGAAGGCTGTCGCGCGAGTGGGTTTCGATCTCCTCGGGCGCCTGCTCGGACTCCGCGGCGTGCAGCCGGACCTCGAGGTCGCCGACCGCCTGCCGGTGCTGATCGAGCGCAACCTCCGCGGCCTGCCGCCGACGGTCCAGCCGCTGGGCCTCCGCCTCGGCCGACCGGGCGGCCTCCCCGAGGCGGGCCAGTTGCTCGGACACGGCAGAAAGGCGGGCGTCCGAATCGTGCAATGCGGCAAGTGTCCGGCGGGCCTGCTGCGTCCGGGCCTCCAGTTCGGTCCGGGCCCCGGACAGCGCGGCTTCCAGCTCACCGATCCGCCCCGTCTCCGTCGCGAGCGAAGTTTCCGCTGCGTCGACGGCGGCCTGGATCTCGAGCACCGACCGCTTGCCGGCACTGCCGCCCTGCGCCCAGCGGGACCCGATCAGATCGCCGGTCTCGGTCACCGCTCGCACCTGGGGATGATCGGTGACCAGCGCGACGGCCCGATCGATGTCCGGCACGACGGCCACCCCGTCGAGCGCCCGGCCCAGCTCAGCTGACAGGCCCGGCGGAACGGTGACCCGATCGAGCGCCCAAATGGCCCAGGGCGGCAGCACCGTTTCAGCAGCTGCCCGAACGGCGCCGGAAGCCGGCTCGGTACCGCCGATCAGCAGACCGGCTCGGCCGCCGTGGGTTTCGTGGAGCAGGGTGAGGGCAGCCGCGGCATCGGCCAGACCGGCCACCACGACGGCGTCCGCCGCAGGGCCGAGCGCTGCCGCGACCGCTGCCTCAAAGCCCGGTACTACGTCCAACACGGTCGCCAGCGAGCCCAGGACGCCGGGCAGCGCCGACCCGGCGGCGGCCAGCAGGGCTCCGACGCCATCTCCCCGGGAAAGGCCCAGCGACAACGCTTCCAGCCTGGCCCGCAGACCCGACTGTTCGGACCTGGCTTCCCGGAGCCGGTCTGTGAGGTCGCCCACCCGATGCCGGGCGGCCTCCTGCACCGTCTCGGCCTGCTCGTGGCTCTCGTCCAGACCTACCTCGGAGAAGTCCAGCGCGCCGACCGATTCCTGGAGCGCGCTGAACTCCATGATGGCGCGGCCCGCCCGGTCACGGGCTTCGGCCGCCCCGCCCGTCAGCCGGCTGGCTTCGTCGGTGCCTGCGGCCAACCGGGACCGCGCCGCGTTGACCAGACCTGCCAAATTGGCCAGACCCTCGCGGCGGTCACCAATCGCTCTGGTGGCGACCAGCAGCTGGTTCTCAGCGGACCGCAGCGCGTTCTCCGCCTCCGTCCGGCGACCGACCGTGTCAGCCAGATCGCCCCGGGCTGCGGTGACAGCCCGGTCCTTCGCCCGCTGGGCGGCGTCCGCTGCGTCCGCTGCGGCTTCGAGTTCGTCAGGGTCGCGGCCCGGCCGCACCGGCTCGACGGCGGTTGACAGGTGCCGTAGCCGTTCGTCGGCCAGCGAAACGGTGCTCCGGAACCGTTCGGCGAGCGCGGAGAGCTCGAACCAGGTGCCCTGTGCGACGGTGAGCGCCGGACCGGCTGCAGCGGCACTGCCGGCCGCGAGCGTGGCGCCGGCCGAGGCCTGCTCCAGAGCCGCGGCGAGCCGTTCCCGGTGAGCGAGGGCGGCCCTTTCGTCCTCCGCGTCGGCAGCGACGGACGTGGTCAGCTCTGCGTAGTCGGCGGCCAACAGCCGGAGCCGGGAATCCCGCAGGTCGGCCTGCACGCCCGCGGCCCGGCGGGCAACTTCGGCCTGGCGGCCAAGTGGTTTGAGCTGCCGCCGCAGCTCGCCGGTCAGGTCGCCCAGGCGGAGGAGATTCGCCTGCATGGCGTCCAGCTTGCGGAGCGCCTTTTCCTTGCGCTTGCGGTGTTTCAGCACGCCGGCGGCCTCTTCGATGAATGCCCGCCGGTCCTCGGGCCGCGCCTGCAGCACCGCGTCGAGCTGCCCCTGCCCGACGATGACGTGCATCTCGCGGCCGATCCCCGAGTCCGAGAGCAACTCCTGGATGTCGAGCAGCCGGCAACTGGAGCCGTTGATCTCGTACTCACCGGCGCCGTCCCGGAACATCCGCCGGGAGATCGACACCTCGCTGTACTCGATCGGCAGCGCTCCGTCGGAGTTGTCGATGGTCAGCGTCACCTCGGCCCGACCCAATGGCGGGCGGTCGGCGGTACCTGCGAAAATGACGTCTTCCATCTTCCCGCCGCGCAGCGCCTTGGCCCCCTGCTCACCCAGCACCCACGCGATGGCGTCGACGACATTGGACTTACCAGACCCGTTGGGCCCGACGACGGCGGTGATGCCCTTTTCGAAGTGCAGCGTGGTGGCCGAGGCGAAGGATTTGAATCCCTTGAGCGTCAGGGACTTCAGATACACAGGCCGCGGTCCCTCCTGCTCGTCGGCCCGGTCGGGCCTGCTGCCACGGCGTTCTCGATGTCCGCCGGACACCTTCTGGCTTCGCCCTCGGACACCTACCGGCTTCGCCGTCGTTGGCTGAGGTTACCCGGCGGGACTACCGCTCGACGAAACCCCGCTCACCACGCGCCGGGCCATAATTTTCGACGACCAGCGCGACGGTGCCCGGTGCTCCCCCGGCGCGCAGCAGATCGACCAGTGCTGCGCAGGCGGTGACGGACCCTTCGGCCACCACCTGCACCCGGCCGTCGGAGAGGTTCGTGGCGCTTCCGGTGAGGCCGAGTTCCAGTGCCCGTGACCGTGTCCACCAGCGGAAGCCGACCCCTTGGATCTGACCGTGGACGAACGCCGTCACCCTGGTCCGAGTCTGTTCGAGGTCGGCCTCGCCGGTTGTCACGATCCGATTGTCCCGCACCGCGAAAACGGTTCAGCGGTAGACGGTCACGGTTCAGCGGTAGACGGTCAACGGTCGGTCCGCGATGGCGAAGACGATCTCCTCGGCGGGGGCGGCCACCTCACCGTCGTGGGCGGCGACCAGCGGACCGGACTTCGACATGATCGTCACCTGCCGGAATTGGGCGGCGGTGAAGACCTCGCTGCGCTCCACCAATCCCAGGAACGAGAGCAACACCCCCTTTGTTCGGGCCAATGGGCGATCCGCCCTCAGGAACTGGACATCAAGGACGCCCTCCGAGAGCGCGTTTCGCCAGGCCGGTGCCAGCCCGCGGGGCCGATAGACACCATTGCCCACGAACAACACCCAGCACGGGACTAGTTCGCCCTCGATGACCAGGTCCATCGGCCGTTGGTGGCGCAGCGTCCGGTACAGGGCGTAGCCGGCGGCCGGCCATTTACCCATTCTCTTCGACAGCCGGTCCCGGCGGATGACCAGTTCCGGATAGCCGCCGATGCTCGCGGTATTGAGAAAGCCGCGCCCGTTCACGGTGGCCAGCCGAACCTCGCCGGCACTCCCTCGCTCGATGGCGGCGGCCGTGTCCAGTTCGGTCTGCAAACCGAGCGCTCCAGCAAAGTGATTGAGCGTGCCGAAGGGAAAGACCGCGAGTGGAACGCCGCGCTCATACGCCAGCTCCGCGACCGAGGCGGCAGTACCGTCGCCACCGGCCGTTCCGATCGCCCGGGCATCCTTGTCGACCAGATCGGCGAGCTCGATCGCGTCCGGATCCCACTCCACCACGCGCGCCTGGGGAAGTACATGGGACAGAGCGGTTTTCGCCTGATCACTACTTCCAGCGGCCCGGTTCAGGACTATCACCAGACCGTCCCCTCCGGGCAGGGCCGGCGCGGTCCCGGAGTCCATCACTGCGGCGCCGTGCGGTTTCACCGGCCACAGCCGCCGACCGACGACGGCGAGGGTGGCCCCGATCGCCATCCCCACCACGACATCCGACTTGTAGTGCACCCCGACGTGCACCCGCGAGTAGCCGACCGCGGCGGCCAGCGGACCGAGCACCAGCGCCGACGCCGGCATCTCCAACGCAGCAGCGGTCGCGAACGCCGCCGCAGAGGCGGAATGCCCGCTGGGGAACGACGATGTCCACGGCCGCTGACCGATGCGCCGGGCGACGTGGGTCCGTTCCGGGTCCGGCCGTCGTCGACCGACCAGCGGTTTCACGATGGAGTTGGAAACGAAACTGGCCATGCTCAACGACGCCAGCCCGCGAAGCGCCGCCCTTTTGGACCGGCCACCGATCAGTACACCGACCGCGCCGATGCCGAACCACAGCACTCCGTGGTTGGCGGTCAGGGTCAGCCGACGAAGGGCCACGTCGACGGGATGTGGCACATGCACCGGAGCAGGTACGGCAAAAACATCTGGCGGCTGATCGGTCGGCTGCATCGGGTCACTGTATGGACGGCGACGAAGATCCCGCTGGGCGGCGTACCCCCGGTACCGGGCGCGGTTTGATCTGACCCGGTTTTGGCTGACAGCGCGGACAGAAGAACGACGACCGGTTCATGAAGGCGTCCCGGCGGATCGGTGTGCCGCACCGGTGACAGGGCCGGTCCTGCTGTCCGTAGGCGGCGAGCGAGCGGTCGAAATATCCGCTGTCGCCGTTCACATTCACATAGAGCGCGTCGAAGGAGGTACCGCCGACCTCCAGTGCCTCCGTCATCACCTCGGTGGCGGCCACCAGCAGCCGGCGCACCACTGGGCGGGAGACCGCGTCCGTCCGGCGGCCGTAGTGCAGGCGAGCCCGCCAGAGTGCCTCGTCGGCGTAGATGTTGCCGATTCCGGAGACAACGCTCTGGTCGAGCAGTGCGCGTTTGATCTCGGTGTGTTTCGACCGGATCTTCTCGACGGTCGCGGCCAGGTCGAAGCCCGGATCCAGCGGGTCGAGGGCGATGTGGGCGACTGGATGCGGCAGGTCCGCCTGGTCGGGCAGGAAGGCCATGCCGCCGAAGGTGCGCTGATCGATGAAGTCGAGGTCTGGGCCGCCGTCGGCGAACGAGAAACGGATGCGCAGGTGAGGGTGCCGCGAATCTTTTGATGTGTCGGCATGCCGGCCGGCGACCCGGAATTGCCCGCTCATGCCGAGATGGGCCAGCAGCGCGTCCCCGTCGTCGAGCACCCACCACAGGTACTTGCCCCGCCGCCTGATCTCCAGCACCCGATGTCCGGTCACCCTCGACTCGAAATCGGCGGCACCGGCAACGTGCCGACGGACCGATCTGGCCGTGAACACCGTGGCCCCGGCGATGACCCGACCGACGGCATGCTCGGTCAGCCCGCGGCGGACCACCTCGACCTCCGGAAGTTCAGGCACCGGCCCGCTGGTCGCCTGGAACAGTCCCATCCGTGCTGGTGGGTTCGACCTCCGAGTCGGCCGGCGGCCCCGCCGCCTCGATGGCCCCGAAGGCCTCCGATGCCGCCTGCTGCTCGGCTTCCTTCTTCGTGGTGCCCGCACCGGTGCCCCGGGAGGCCCCGCTGAACAGCACCGCCGCCTCGAACGTCTTCGCGTGGTCCGGCCCGGCTTCGGTGACCCGGTACTCCGGGACGCCGAGGCCGCGGGCGGCGGCGATCTCCTGTAGCGATGTTTTCCAGTCGAGGCCTGCACCCAGGCCGGGAGCGTCGGCCAGCAGATTTCCGAACAGTCGGTGCACCACGGCCCTGGCGGTATCGAGTCCGTGCTGGAGATACACCGCTCCCAGCACCGCCTCGACGGCGTCGGCGACGATCGACGCCTTGTCCCGGCCGCCCGTCAACTCCTCACCGCGGCCCACCCGGAGCAGCTGACCCAGTTCCATGTTCCGGCCCACCCCGGCCAGCGCGTGCATGTTGACGATGGACGCTCGCAGCTTGGCCAGCCGGCCCTCGGGCAGGTCGGGATGATCGCGGTAGAGCGAGTCGGTGATCACGATGCCGAGCACGGAGTCGCCGAGGAACTCGAGCCGTTCGTTCGTCGGCAGCCCACCGTGCTCGTAGGCGTAGGACCGGTGGGTGAGCGCGAGCTCCGTCAACTCGATGTCCAGGTCGACACCGAGCGCGCGGTAGAGGACCTGTGGATCCGCCGCGGCAGCGGCAGCGTTCCCGGATCGGGGCCCCGCAGCCTCGGTCGGTGTCCTCGGATCCCCTGGCCCGTCGGTCCCGTCAGTGGTCAGACTGCGACGACCTGGCGGCCCTTGTACTGGCCGCACTTCGTGCAGGCCTGGTGCGGAGGCGTCAGGGCGCCGCAGGCCCGATTCGGGCAGGTGGCCAACGTCGGGACAGTCGTCTTCCACTGCGAGCGACGGGCATGGGTATTGGCGCGGGACAGTCTCCGCTTCGGAACAGCCACGATTAATTCTCCTCGTTCAAAAGATCAGTGGGGCGTTGATCGGTGTTGGTCGGACGTGTCTTGGACGGGCCTGCCTGGGACTGAACCGCGGAGCGATGATCCTGATTGCCGGGCGCATCGTCTTCGGCGAATTTGGCCACCAGGGCGGCCCACCGGGAGTCCAGTATCTCATGCGAGTGACCGGGTTCGAGTTGGTCCAGCCTCTCACCGCAGCCGGCGCACAATCCGGCACAGTCCGGCCGGCAGAGCGGGGCCAGCGGAAGTGCCAACACGACCTCGTCGCGGACCAGCGGCTCGAGGTCGAGCAGGTCGTCGTGCAGCCGCGGGAGCTCGTCCTCCTCGGTGGTCGCTGCGGTCAGCGAATCAGGGAACGCGAACAACTCCCGGAGGTCTGCGACGACGGCCTGCCGGATATCGACGAGGCAACGCGCACATTCCCCGACGGCCTCGGCGCGGGCCGCGCCGGAAACCAGAATCCCCTCTGCGACTGACTCCAGGCGCAGGTCGAGGAACACTTCGGCGCCTCGGGGGACGGCGATGACCCCGACGCCCATCGGCTCGCCGACCGGAGCCGAAAGCCGAACGGGCTGCATGCTTCCGGGGCGGCGGCCCAGGGCCCGGGTATCGATCACCCAGGGCGACGAATGATCCGGCCGAGCATGATCGGGACGGGCACGACCAGAACGGCCGTGATTCGGCAGAGCTGGATTCAGCTGGGCATGATTCGGCTGGGCATGATTCGGCAGGGCTGGATTCGGCTGGGGATGCTCCGGTGATCTCCGGTGCGGGCGAGGGGAAGTCATCGATCTATTCGTCTCCTGGTGCGGGGCTGCCGGTCCGGAACTCCTCCCGGCTGCTCGCACCCGTCCGGTGCAACCCCTCCAGGGTAGTCGAGGCTCGGTCATTCCCCAAAGCTCGGCGAGCCGGCGACCCGATCAGTCGCGGAGGTCGGCGACCGAGCCGGACCGCAGTGAGGTCCGCCCGCGGCCCACGGTCCGCAGGGTCTTGGTGAGGATCTCCTCGATCCCGGCGAGTTTTGCGTCGACGTAGGAATCGCAGTCGGCCCGCATCCGGTCGACGTCGGCGTGTGCCGAGTCGAGGATCCTCGCCGATTCGGCGTGGGCGACCTGGACGACCTCGGACTGCGAGACGAGTCGGTTCTGGTCCGACCTGCCGTCGGCGACGGCACGTTCGTAGTTGGCGCGGCCGGCCGCGACGAGGCGGTCCGCTTCCACATGCCCTCGTGAAACGAGGGTGTCGTGCTGGTCCTGACCCGCCTGAACGGCGTGGTCCGCCTCGGCCTGGACCCTGCCCATGATTGCCTCGGCCCGCGCGGTGGCCTCGCCGACCAGGCGTTCCGCCTCGGCCCTGGCGCGGGTGACCATCGTCTCGGATTCGGCCCTGGCCGTCCGCACGAGACGGTCGGCTTCGGCGGCGGCGTCCCCAACCGTCTTCTCCGAGCTGGTGGTTGCCTCGGCGAGCATCGAATCCCGGTGATCGAGGACGTCCTGCGCGTCGTCGACCTCCCCGGGCAACGCGTCCCGGACGTCGTCGAGCAGCTCCAGTACGTCGCCCCGCGGGACAACGCACGAGCCTGTCATCGGCAGGCCGCGAGCCTCCTCGATGATGGTGACCAATTCGTCGAGGGCTTCGAATACCCGATACACGCCGGAAACCTCTTTCCCTGTTCGCCGCCCCATCGAGGCTTCCGCCGCTCCGATCTCTCGGCCGGCGCCCCCAGTCTGTCAAGACGGGCAACCGGCGCGCCCCGCGGCGCGCCCGACGGTGACCCCGGAGCAGATGTGGCCCTTACCGCACTTCCCGCCCGCGACGTGGGCGGCCACCGGAGTCCAGCACGGCGCGGAGGGCGGCGAGCACCGACGGCGGCAGCATTGGCGAGACGTCACCGCCGTAGGTGGCGACCTGTTTGACCAGCGACGAGGAGAGGAAAGCGAATTCGGGACTCGTCGGCATGAAAAGCGTGTCCACCCCGGAGAGTCGATGGTTCATCTGGGCCATCTGGAGTTCGTAGTCGAAGTCCGAGACCGCCCGCAGTCCCTTGACGATGGCGGCGATGCCCTGGGCTGCGCAGAAATCGACCAGCAGTCCGGAGAACGAATCGACCGTGACGTTGGGCCACTGCGGCGTGATCTCCCGCAGCAGCCGCAGTCGCTCCTCCACGGTGAACAGGCCGGTCTTGTCGGGGTTGACCAGCACCGCGACGGTTAGTTGATCGAATAGGCCGGCGGATCGGCCGATGATGTCGAGGTGGCCGAGGGTGGGCGGATCGAAGGAGCCCGGGCAGACGGCGTGGGTCATGGGGCGCGACCGTAGCAGAGCACGGTGTCGCCGTAGCGTTTTGTGCGCAGACCCACCAGCGGGTCCGGCCAGTTCAGATCTCCCGACCGGGCGCGGCGCTCGACGACGACGTCGGCCCCGGGCCGCAGCCGACCGCTCTGCTGCACTGCGAACAGGATCTGTTGCAGCCGCTGCGAATCGAGTTCGTAGGGCGGGTCGGCGACGACCAGATCGAACCCGGCGTCGGGCTCTCGCGCGAAGCCGGCCGAGTCGACGTAGTCGGCCACATCCCCCGGGATGATCCGGGCCGTGGTCACCCCGAGTGCGGCGACGTTTGCCCGCAGCGCAGCCAGTGCGGCCCGGTCGTGCTCCACGAAGACCGCGGAGTCCGCCCCACGGGACAGCAGTTCCAGGCCGAGCGCACCCGACCCGGCGTAGAGGTCGAGCACCCTGGCGCCCTCGAGCCCGCCCAGAGCGATGAGCGCGTTACCCAGTGCGGCCCGCACCCGTTCGCTGGTCGGCCGGGTGACCACACCCGCCGGCGTGATCAATTTCCGACCGCCGAACCGCCCCGCGCTGATCCTCGTCATGCTGCCGGTGGAACATCGACGACCAGGAGCAGGTCGCCACCCTCGACCTGCTGGACGGGGTTGATCGCAGTTCGGCTGACGGTGCCGGCCCGCGGTGCGGTGATCGAGGCCTCCATCTTCATCGCCTCGATGGTGGCGACCGTCTGCCCGGCGGTGATCGTTGCCCCATCGACGATCCGGAGGGTCACCACCCCGGCGAACGGGGAGGCGATGTGCGCCGGATCGTTCGGGTCGGCCTTCTCGGCGACCGGGACCTCGGTGTCGATGGTCCGGTCCCGGATCTGCAGCGGCCGCAACTGCCCGTTGAGTGTCATCACGACCATTCGGAGGCCCCGCTCGTCAGCGTCGCCGATGGCCTCCAGGCCGACGGTCAACTGCACACCCGGTTGCAGCTCGATCATGTGCTCGGTCCCCCTGCGGAGGCCGTACAGGTAGTCCGTCGTGCTCAGGACGGAGGTGTCGCCGAATTGCTCCCTGGCGGCCCGGAATTCGGCGTCCGGTCCCGGGAACAACAACCGGTTCAGCGTGGGCCGCGGCCTGGCGGCGAGATCGGCAACGTCCGATCCGGCCAGTTCGGCGACCGCCGGCCGGCGCGTCCGGCCGGCGAGCGCCTTGCTGCGCAACGGTTCCGGCCACCCCCCCGGC
>JBBRDH010000006.1:0-64587 GCA_038204125.1 Mycobacteriales bacterium | reverse complement strand
TGTGCACTCTCGCCGCGGCGAAGGCGTTGGCCGTGCGGACGACGGTGCCGATGTTGTGGTCGTGACCGAAGTTCTCGATCGCCACCTCGAACGGGTGACGCCGGGTGTCCAGGTAGACGATGATCGCTTCCCGCAGCCAGTACCGGTAGGCATCGACCACGTTTCGCCGGTCGCCGCCGGCCAGTAGTTCCGGGTCCAGCCGCGGATCGACCGGCCACGGCAGCGGGTGCGGACCAACCCCGACGTCGGCGGTCAGCCATTCGGTGGGGCCGGCTCCCCGTTCCGCGGCAGTAACCGGTTCGCCGTCGGCGGCGGCAGCGACCGCGCCGGCGGCGTCGCCCGGCCCGAGGTCGCTGGTCAGCCCAACCCCAGGTCGGCGAGCCCCAGCAGGTGGCGGTACTCCAACCCCTGTGCCGCTAGCACCGCATCGGCTCCGGTGGCCCGGTCGACGATGGTGGCGACTCCGACCACTCGCGCTCCAGCGTCGCGGAGCGCTTGGACGGCTTGCAGCGGGGAGGCTCCGGTGGTGGTGGTGTCCTCGACGACCAGGACCCGACGGCCGGCGACCTCCGGGCCCTCGATCCGGCGCTGCATGCCGTGCGCCTTCGCCGCCTTGCGAACCACGAACGCGTCGATCGGCCGCCCGGGTGCGTGCATCATTGCGGTGGCGACCGGGTCGGCGCCCAGTGTCAGGCCGCCTGCGGCGTCGAAGTCCCAGTCCTGCGTCAACTCCCGGAGCAGGCTGCCGATCAGCGGACCGGCCTCGTGATGCAGCGTCGCCCGGCGCAGATCGACGTAGTAGTCGGCCTCCCTCCCCGACGACAGCGTGACCCGGCCGTGCACCACGGCGAGTTCGGCGACCAGCAGGGCCAGCCGGCCGAGCGCCGCCCGGTCGATGTCGGGTCCGGCGTCGCCTGTCGAAGTCGTCACGTCGACCACCCTGACACACACCGACCACCCTCGAGGGTCAGGTGCGGCCCTTGTTGTGGACCCGACCGGCCACCTGTCGAACCAGTCGTCGGGGAGCCAGCCGGCTCAGGACGGCGATGGTGCCGTACAGCTGACCCGGCACCGACACCACCTTGTTGGTCCGCAGGTCGGCGAGTGAAGTGCTGACCAGACGGTCGACATCGACGTAGAGCCGCGGTGACGTTGCCGACATGTCGATGCCGGCGCGCTGATGGAACTCGGTACGGACGAAGCCCGGGCACAGCGCCTGGATCCGGACTCCGGTCCCGGCGAGCGAGACCGCCAGACCTTCGCTGAGGCTGACCACGTAGGCCTTCGACGCGGCGTAGGCGGAGCCGCGGCCCGACACCAGACCGGCGATAGACGCGACGTTGATGACTGCGCCGTGACCCCTGGCGACCATCGCGGGAAGCGCGGCGTGACAGAGCAGCAGCACTGAGGTGACGTTGAGTTCCAGCTGCGCCAGCAACTCTTCCTCGCTTGCCTGCAGGAACTCCTTGCCCAGCCCGATCCCTGCGTTGTTGACGAGGAGGTCGATCGGCGCACCGGTGTCCGACAGCCGGTCCTTGATCCGATCGCGGGCCTGCGGGTCGGCGAGGTCGGCGACGAGCACGTCGACCTCAGGGGCGCCGAGGGAAAGCAGGGACGCCCGGCGCTCGGTGAGCCGTTGCTCGTCGCGGGCCACCAACACCAGTCGGTAACCGGCGACCGCGAGGTGCCGACTGAAGGCCGCGCCGATCCCCGCGGTGGCGCCGGTGACCAGTGCCGTCCGCAAACTCGGGCCGGCGACGCCAGTACGTCCGGCGGCGGCCATGTCGGTCGGCTCGGTGATCGAGGGCATGCTTCAACGATATCCACCGGCCCATTTGCAGTGCCTGCGAAGGGCTGAGCAAGTGGCCCGGCGCACCGCCATCCGGAACCTGCGGTCGGGGTCGCAGTTCAACAGGAAGGGCGGTGACGCCGGGCAAAGGTGGTTCGGCTCCCGGACCGCTAAGGATGGGTTGCCGCTGGGAGTGATTGTTCGGCATGAACGATAGGGATGAGTGCTGAGGTGAATCTCCGAACTCAGACCCCGTAGACGGGGGCAACCTGCAGCCGCGACTCCCCCGGTACCGAATCGACGATAACCGTGTCGCCGTCGCGAATCTTGCCGGACAGCAGCTCTCTGGCGAGTTGATCGCCGATCGCCGACTGGATGAGCCGGCGCAACGGGCGGGCGCCGTACATCGGGTCGAAACCCTCCAGCGCCAACCACTCCCGGGCGCCTTCCGTCACGGTCAGCGTCAGCCGGCGGCTGGTCAACCGGGCGGCCAGCATCTCCACCTGGATGTCGACGATCGACCCGATCTGCTCGATGGAAAGGCTGTTGAAGAACACGACGTCGTCGAGACGGTTGAGGAATTCCGGTTTGAAGACACTCCGGACCCGGCCCATCACCGCCTCATAGCGCTGTTTGTCGTCCAGCGACTGATCGACGATGAATTGGCTGCCGAGGTTGGAGGTGAGGATCAGCACCACGTTGCGGAAGTCGACCGTACTGCCCTGGCCGTCGGTCAGCCGACCGTCGTCGAGCACCTGCAGCAGGATGTCGAAGACGTCCGGGTTGGCCTTCTCGACCTCGTCCAGCAGCACCACGGTGTAAGGGCGGCGGCGCACCGCCTCGGTCAGCTGCCCGCCCTGGTCATAACCGACATATCCGGGTGGAGCGCCGACAAGCCTGGCCACCGAATGCTTCTCGGAGTACTCACTCATGTCGATCCGGACCATCGCCCGGGCGTCGTCGAAGAGGAAATCGGCGAGTGCCTTGGCCAGTTCGGTCTTACCCACGCCGGTCGGACCCAGGAACAGGAAGGAGCCGGTCGGTCGGTCCGGGTCCGAGATCCCGGCCCTGGCCCGGCGCACGGCATCCGAGACCGCCCGCACGGCGGCCTCCTGGCCGACCACCCGGCGACTCAGTTCCTCCTCCATCCGGAGCAGTTTCGCGGTCTCGCCCTCGAGCAGCCGGCCGGCCGGAATGCCGGTCCAGGCGGCGACCACGGTGGCGATGTCGTCCGGGCCGACCTCTTCGGACACCATCGGCGGCATCGATGAGTCCTGCGTCGCCGACTCCTGAGCCGCCTGGGTCAATTCGCGCTCCAGCGCCGGGATCCGCCCGTACAGCAGCTCGGAGGCCTTGGCGAGATCGCCGTCACGCTGGGCCCTTTCGGCCTGCATGCGAAGTTCGTCGACGGACTTCTTCAATTCGCCGACCCGGTTCAAACCGGATTTCTCCGCCTCCCAGCGGGCCGTGAGCGCGGCGAGCTGTTCGCTCCGGTCTGCGAGGTCACGGCGGAGCCGGGCCAGCCGGTCCTCCGATGCGGCGTCCGACTCCCGTGCCAGCGCAAGCTCTTCCATCTTCAGTCGGTCGACAGCTCGCTGTAGCTCGTCGATCTCGACCGGCCGGGAGTCGATCTCCATGCGGAGCCTGGAAGCCGACTCGTCGATCAGGTCGATCGCCTTGTCCGGCAGGAATCTCGAAGTGATGTAGCGGTCCGACAGGGTCGCTGCGGCAACCAGCGCCGCGTCGGTGATCCGCACCCCGTGGTGCGCCTCGTACCGCTCTTTGAGCCCGCGCAGGATGCCCACCGTGTCCTCGACACTGGGCTCGCCGACCAGCACCTGCTGGAACCGGCGCTCCAGGGCTGGGTCCTTCTCGATGTGCTGCCGGTATTCGTCCAGCGTGGTGGCGCCGACCATCCGCAGCTCGCCGCGGGCCAGCATCGGTTTGAGCATGTTCCCCGCGTCCATCGCGCCCTCGCCGGTCGCCCCCGCGCCCACCACGGTGTGCAACTCGTCGATGAAGGTGACGACCTGCCCGTTGGACCCCTTGATCTCGTCGAGCACGGCCTTGAGCCGCTCCTCGAATTCGCCGCGGTACTTCGCACCGGCAATCATCGCACCGAGGTCGAGCGAGATCAGCCGCTTGTTCCGCAGCGACTCAGGCACGTCACCGGCAACCATCCGCTGGGCGAGACCCTCGACCACCGCAGTCTTTCCGACGCCCGGCTCGCCGATCAGCACCGGATTGTTCTTGGTCCGGCGGGACAGCACCTGGACCACCCGACGGATCTCCGCGTCGCGGCCGATCACCGGATCCATCAGGCCCTCCCGGGCCCGGGCGGTGAAATCGACGCCGTACTTCTCCAGCGCCTGGTAGGAACTCTCCGGATCGGCGGAGGTGACCTTGCGATCGCTCCCGCGGACCACCGGGAACGCCTCGACCAGCGCATCGGCGGAGGCGCCGCTCCTGGCCAACAGGTCACTGATGTCGCTGCCGGTCTTGGCCAAGGCGGCCAGCAGGTGCTCGGTGGAAAGGAACTCATCCCCGCCGGCCCTCATGATCTGCTCCGCGGTGGTCAGCACATTCGCCACCGCCCGCGATAGCTGCGGCTGACCGACGGTAGGGCCCTTGGCGGCCGGAAGTTTTGCAGCGATCGCGGCCGCCGAGGTGCCGATGGCGGATGGGTCGGCCCCGACCGCCCGCAGCAGACCAGGCGCGGTCGACCCGTCGGTGGCCAGTAGGGCGACCAGCAGGTGGACCGGCTCGACAGTTGCGTTGCCGACGGAGGCTGCCCGGGAGATCGCCGCTGCCAACACTTCCCGGCTCTTGGTGGTCAGGATCTCGGGGTTCACCGGATTCATCTGGTGGTCGCTCGCTTTCGGTGCATCGGTCGGTGATGCCGTCGCAGTGCGCCGTGGACGCCTTGGGTAGATCAGAACCGGCGCAACGATGGCGGTCGAAAACCGTATCGATCGGCAAGTTGAGTGTACCCCGCTCAACCTCGGCGGTCGAGAGTCGAGCCCTGACGGCTCGCTCAGCTACGCTCCAGTCCGCACCCGCTGGCTGACGGTCGGCGAGATCCTGCTCGCCGACATGGGCTGAGCGCAACCGAATCCGTCCCCGTTCACCGATCCGCTCGAGGTGGCCGCTGTCGTACCGCAGTGATTGACTTCGAGCATGACAATTGCGTTGCAGGGCTTGCGGACCGTGATCTACCCGGCACCCGATCTGGACGCTGCGAAGGCATGGTGGACGGCGGCCCTGGGCTGCGCGCCGTACTTCGATCAGCCCTTCTACGTCGGGTACGCCGTCGCCGGCTATGAGCTCGGGTTACTGCCCGACGCTGATCCCGCCGACGGCGCCCTCGTGTACTGGGCGGTTGACGACGTCGGCCAGGCCGTTGGTGACGCGATCGCCGGCGGAGCAACCGAGCACACACCGGCCACCGAGGTGGGGGACGGAATTGTCACAGCGGCCGTGCGCACGCCGCAGGGCGCGGTGCTGGGGCTCATCTACAACCCGCATTTCCAGCTTCCCTGAACCAGGCGCGGGGCGGCCGGCGGCCTGTTCAGGTCGCTGCAGGACGCCTCAGGAGCGAAGATCATTGCGAACATTGGTCTTCGCCGGGTGGTCCTGACCTTCCCAGCCAGTCGCCTGTCCCCGCCGCTGCCGTGCGCCGGCTGTTCAGTCGGCTCGCGTCTCTACCTTCTGGCTCGCCGCAGCCGGCCGTCCTGGCCACGCGTCAGATGCGCAAATTTACCGGTGACCGGGTGCGCTCTTGGTGAATGGCCCCCGGTGGGGTAACACGGTCGTATGGCATTCCCTCCACGGACCCTGATCCTGCGGAAACCGATCCGGTGACCCGCCCCAGCGCCGGCGGCCCCAGCCGGCACCTCGAGATCGAGACGAAACTCGAGCTGGATCACGACGCCGAACTGCCGAAGCTGGCCGGCCGCAAGACATTGGTCGCGGTCGGGTTGGTCACCGCGGCGCCGGCTGTCCGGCATGAGCTGGACGCGGTCTATTTCGACACCGCCGAACTCGATCTCTTGCGCTCGAAGTTGACGCTGCGGCACCGGACCGGCGGTGACGACGCCGGTTGGCACCTCAAGCTTCCGGCGGTGGCCGGCGCCCGGACGGAGGTGGCCGTGGCGTTCACCGATGCCGACCGCGACCCGATGTCGGCCTCCGTACCGGCGGAACTCGCCGACCTCGTGCTGGGCGCGGCGCGGGGCCGCGCCCTGGTCCCGGTGGCCAGAGTCCGCAATCAGCGGCTGGTCACCCGGCTGCTGGACCCCGCCGGGTCGCCGATGGTCGAGGTCGCCGACGACCACGTCACGTCCAGCCGGCTGCTCCAGGCCCCAGGAGCCACCAGCGACAGCTCGCCGGACAAGTCGTGGCGCGAGGTGGAGGTCGAGGTGCTGGCCGGCACGGTCGACCACCTCACGGCAGTGGTGTCGGTCCTCCGGTCCGCCGGTGCCCGACCGGCCTCGAGTGCGTCGAAGCTGGGCAGAGCCCTGCAGGACGAGGTCCCGGCGACGCCGAAGAACGCCAAGCCCACCAAGGCAGCGGTTCGGAAGGCGTCCGGGGTTCGGCGCGAGAAGGCTGCGGGTGCAGCAGTTCTCACCGCGGTGAGCGGCTGGCGTGACGCTCTGATCAGCATCGACCGGGCCCTGCGCGAAGGCGCCCCAGGTGGGTTGCACGACGCCAGGGCGACTGCCAGGCGGATCAGATCCGCCCTGACCGTGTTCGCCCCGCTGTTCGAGCCGGACAGCACCCGGGGGCTGCGGAACGGGTTGCGCGACTTCGGTGCAGTGCTGAGCCACGCCAGCAACCTGGAGGTGCTGAGGTCCCGGCTTGCCGCCCAACTCGTCGACGAACCGGAGGTCTTTGCCCGGGTCGCCGCGACTCGGTTGGCGGCGGAATTCGAGAGGACACTGCCGATCGCGATGGAAGAGGTGAGCGAACACATCCGCGGGGACCACTACTTGTCCATGTTGCGCGATCTGGACGCTTTCCTCACCGCTCCCCCGCTCGCCCGCCGGGCCGAAAAGGCCGCGGCGGCCGAATTGCCGGCCCTGCTGGGACTGACCTTCCATGCCCTGGGTGAGATCGTCGATCGGGCGTTGGCCGACCCGGACGACGAGAGGGCCGTCCACGACGCCCGCAAGGGGGCCAAGGCGTTGCGCTACGCCGCGGAGGCCGCGTCCGGAGCGTTGGGTGAGCGGGCCGCGGTGCTGGCCGGTGCGCTGGAGGAAGTCCAGGAGGTGCTGGGCGAACACCAGGACGCCGTCACCTCTGCGGTCTGGCTGGCCGAGTTGGCCGGGCGGCCGGACACCGACGGCATCTCGGGCTTCGTCTTCGGCCGGCTGCATGCCTTCGAGCAGGCGGTCGCGCACGGGACCGTCGACGATTTCACGGACGCCTGGGACCGCGTGGCCGACAGCGAGGGCGCCGCCGGGCTGCTCTCCGGCTGAAGGCGGGCAGCTCCAGCTGCGTTGGGAAACCGCTGGTAACGTGTTCCCAATGGAAACAACCATCGACGCTGTTGGACGCATTGTCGTCCCGAAGCCGCTGAGGGATGCGCTGGGACTGACGCCCGGCTCCAAGGTTGACATCTCCCGGTACGGTTCTGGACTCCAGATTGTGCCTGGCGGTCGGACGGCGAGACTCGTCGAGGAGAACGGAGTTCTGGTCGCCACCGGCGACACGATGATCGATGACGACGACGTCTTCGCTTTGATTGACGCCGGTCGCCGATGATGTACGCACCCGGTCGATACGGCCGCGCTGCTCTGCGGTGACAACCACCGCAGTGGACACCAGCGTCGCAATTCCGTTGCTCGTACAGACCCATGCCGCGCATGCAGACGTCACGCGGTGGTGGAATGGTCGTGATATTTCTCTGGCCGGCCATGCGCTCGCGGAGACCTATTCCGTTCTTACCCGATTACCGGCCCATATGCGCTTGGCGCCGGTAGATGCCGCGCGACTCATTGAAGAGCGCTTTTCCGAACCTATGGTGCTGGGCATCGCTGCCGCACGCAACATTCCGAACACGCTGAGCCGGCTCGGAATTTCGGGCGGGGCGGCCTACGATGCGCTCGTCGGCTTGGCGGCGAAGGAGCATGGCGCGATTCTGGCCACGCGGGATCTGAGAGCGAGACCGACCTACGAGGCGTGCGGCGTTGTCGTCATGCTCGTCGGCTGATCAATCCGAAGCGCAAAGCGCCTGCCAGGCTTCGTGATGCGACGCAGGAGCCTGATCCCGGCTCACGTTCAAGATGCAACCGATCGTAGATATCCTGAATCAGCGGCGGCGGCGGTTCGGCACCCAGGTGACCATGGCGGTCGTGGTGTTGCGCCACGGCACGACGTCACGTCGCAGGCCGGCCAGTGCGTTGGCCGCGGCGTTCAGCGCATCCGATCGTGACTGGCGCAGATCGCCTTGCAGGTCACGGATCTCGGTTGCCATTTCGGTGATTCTGGCGCGAAGTGCGTCGACCTGGGCTTCCAGTTCGATGATCCGCCGAATACCTGCACGGTTGACGCCCTCGCTTTGGCTGAGCCGCTGCACCTCGCGGAGCAACTCGATGTCCCGCTGTGAATACCTCCGCCCACCTCCGGTGGTTCTTCCGGGCGTGACCAGGCCCTCGCGGTCGTAGGAGCGCAGGGTCTGGGCGTGCATGCCGGCCAGCTGGGCGGCCACCGAAATGACGAACAACGGCCCGTCGACCTCGAAAGTGACCGTAGGAGGGGTGTTCTCAGTTTCGGACGGGGTTACCGCCGACGAGCCCTGACCGTCCGCCGAAGATCCGGGCGGCGGGCTGTTCATCGGCTTCCGTCCCGCGCGGTCGCGGCGAGCGCGGCGGTGATCGCCGGTCGCGGGTCGTCGGTGGCGGCCGCCGCGAACGTTTCCAGCGCTTCCTTGGCCGCTGCCGAAACCTTCTGCGGTACGGCGACTTCCACAGTGACGATCAGGTCGCCATGCACATCCTTGCGGATGACGCCCGCGCCCTTGACCCGGATCTTGCGCCCGGACGATGTCCCCGGAGTCACCCGGAGCCGAACCGACCCGTTCAGCGTCGGGACCGTCAACGTCGTGCCCAGCACCAGTTCCGGGTAGGTCACCGGCACCGTCAATGTCAGATTGTCGCCACTGCGGCCGAACAGCTCGTGCGGCGTCACGTGCACCACCACAAAAAGATCACCGGCCGGGCCGCCGTTCTGACCCGCCTCGCCCTTGCCTGCCAACCGGATCCGCTGGCCGTCGGCAACGCCCGGAGGGATCCGGGTGGAAAGCGTCCGGCTCTTCACCACGGTCCGTTCGCCGTGACAGGTCGGGCAGGGGTCGTCGATGATCGAGCCCGTCCCGTGGCAGTTTGTGCACGGTTCGGAGAAGGCGAACGAGCCCTGATTGCGGGTGGTCAAACCGGAGCCGTTGCAGACCGGGCAGGCGTGCGGGGCGGTGCCGGGTCTGGCCCCGGTTCCCAGACACGTCGGGCAGGTGCCGCGTTCGCTCAGCCGCATTGGGATGGTGACCCCGGACACGGATTCGGCGAACGCGATTCGGACCTCGGTTTCGACGTCACCGCCCCGCCGGGCTCTGGCCGCCGCCCGGCCGGCACCGCCGCCACGATTGAACAAACCACCGAGCACATCGGAGAAACCGCCCGAACCGCCACTGTTCCGCAGCAGGTCACCGAGGTCGAAACCGGCTGTGCCGCCGGCACCCTGGGGGCTGAAACCACCAAAACCGCCGGAGGCCACCAGGCTCCGGGCTTCGTCGTATTCCTTGCGCTTCACGTCGTCCGAAAGAACGTCGTATGCCTCGGATACCGCCTTGAACTTCTCCTCGGCGGGTTTGTTGCCGGGATTCTTGTCCGGGTGAAGGTCCCTGGCGAGCTTGCGATAGGCCTTCTTGATCTCCGCTGCCGTGGCCGTCTTGGTGACGCCCAGTGCCGCGTAGAAGTCCTTCTCGTAATAATCTTTGGCGCTCACCAGGAACCTCCTTCCCTTTCGATCGAACCGCTGTTAACCGGGTCCGGTCACTTCACTTTGGTTGGCGAAGCAACATCGGTCAATCGTTGCCACGGACCGGGGGCTCGGAATCGACCAGCTCGGCGTCCACGATCTCGCCATCCTGCTGCGTGACATCCTGCTGCGTGACATCCTGCTGGGCGACATCCTGCGGGGCCACATCATCGAAGGCCGCATCGAACACCGCGGCACCGGCGACCGGGTCGGCCGATCCGCCTGGATCCGGGGTGTCCAGATCGGGACCGGTGACGCCGACGACGGCCGGGCGGACCAACCGGTCGCCGAGCGAATAACCGTGCCGCATCACGGTTGTCACCGTCTGGACGGACACCTCGCCGGAGGTCGCGAACTGCACGGCCTCATGCTTCACCGGGTCGAACTCGTCGCCGACGGCGCCGAACTGGGTGAGCCCGGCCTTGGTCAGAATCCCGGTCAACCGGTCGGCCACCGATTTGAACGCCCCGGTCAGGTCGCCATGGGCATCGGCCAGGTCGACATCGTCCAGCACGGGCAGCATTTCGGTGAGCAGACGCGCGGTGGCCACCTTGCCTGCCGCCTCCCGGTCGCGGTCAACCCGCTTGCGGTAATTGGCGTACTCCGCGGTGATCCGCTGCAGGTCGGCCGTCCGCTCGGCGGCCTCCTGCTTGGCGGCCTCCACCGCGAGAACGGCTTCGCTCTGCACGACTATCGGCTGGGACGCTTCGGCGGGATCACCCGGGTCGGACTTTCGGCCGAAGGGCGATGAGAAGAATCCGCCGGTGTTGCGCACCTCCCCCGTTTCAGGGTCGATCCGCCGCTTGTCGTTGATCACCACCCGCTCCTGCCCGCCGTCCGGGCCGCGATCGGGTTGATCACCATTCGACCTCGTCATGTCCCTCTCCGCTCCTGACAGGCGATCACTTGGTCATGTCCGGCTTGGGTTCGTCCACGATCTCGGCGTCGACGATCTCGTCGTCCGCAGCTGCACCCGGCTCGCCGTCGGCCCCGGGAGCCGAACCGTCGGCCTGGGTCTGCGAGTACAGCGCGGCACCCAGCTGCTGGGACTCGGTCGACAATTCCTCGACGGCCGTCTTGATTGCAGTGACGTCGGTGCCCTTGAGCGCCTCGTTCACCTTGTTGATGCAGCCGTTGACCCGCTCCTTGGGCTCCTCGGGCAGCTTCTCACCGTTTTCCTTGATGAACTTCTCCGTCTGGAAGACCAGCGCCTCGGCCTGGTTGCGGACCTCGGCCTCCTCGCGGCGGGCCTTGTCCTCCTCGGCGTGCGCCTCGGCGTCCTTCATCATCCGGTCGATCTCGTCCTTGGAGAGCGCCGAACCGCCGGTCAACTTGATCGACTGCTCCTTGCCCGTGCCGAGGTCCTTGGCGGTGACGTGCACGATGCCGTTGGCGTCGATGTCGAAGGTGACCTCGATCTGCGGCACGTTGCGCGGCGCCGGCGGCAGGCCGGTCAGCTCGAACATGGCCAGCTTCTTGTTGTAGGCGGCCACTTCCCGCTCGCCCTGGAAGACCTGGATCTGCACCGAGGGCTGGTTGTCCTCGGCCGTGGTGAAGATCTCGGAGCGCTTGGTCGGGATGGTGGTGTTGCGCTCGATCAGCTTGGTCATGATGCCGCCCTTGGTCTCGATGCCCAGCGACAGCGGGGTGACATCGAGCAGCAGCACGTCCTTGACCTCGCCGCGCAGCACGCCTGCCTGCAGCGCCGCCCCGACCGCAACGACCTCATCGGGGTTGACGCCCTTGTTGGGCTCCTTGCCGCCGGTCAGTTCCTTGACCAGTTCGGTGACGGCGGGCATCCGGGTGGAACCGCCGACCAGCACGACGTGGTCGATGTCGCCCACCTTGACGCCGGCGTCCTTGATGACCTGGTGGAAGGGGCTGCGGGTGCGGTCGAGCAGGTCGGAGGTGATCCGCTGGAATTCCGAGCGGCTCAGCGACTCGTCCATGAACAGCGGGTTCTTTTCCTTGTCGACCGTGATGTAGGGCAGGTTGATCGAGGTCGACTGGCTCGAAGAAAGTTCGATCTTCGCCTTCTCGGCGTTCTCCCGGAGCCGCTGCATGGCCATCTTGTCCTTGGTCAGGTCGATGCCGTTGGCAGCCTTGAACTTGTCGACGAGCCAGGTGACGACCCGCTCGTCCCAGTCGTCGCCGCCGAGCTTGTTGTCACCCGCGGTCGCCTTGACCTCGACCACCCCGTCGCCGATCTCCAGCAACGAGACGTCGAAGGTGCCGCCGCCGAGGTCGAACACCAGGATGGTCTGTTCCTTGTCGCCCTTGTCCAGGCCATAGGCCAGCGCCGCAGCGGTCGGCTCGTTCACGATCCGCAGCACGTTCAGGCCGGCGATCTCACCGGCTTCCTTGGTGGCCTGCCGCTGGGCGTCGTTGAAGTACGCGGGCACGGTGATGACCGCATCGGCGATCGGCTCACCGAGATAGGACTCGGCGTCGCGCTTCAATTTGCCGAGCACCCGGGCACTGATCTCCTGTGGGGTGTACTTCTTCCCGTCGATGTCGACGGACCAGTTGGTGCCCATGTGCCGCTTGACGCTGCGGATGGTCCGGTCGACGTTGGTGACAGCCTGACGCTTGGCCACCTCACCGACCACCACCTCACCGTTCTTGGCGAACGCGACGATCGACGGCGTGGTGCGGGCACCCTCTGCGTTGGCAATGACGGTCGGCTCGCCGCCCTCGAGGACAGAGACAACCGAGTTGGTGGTACCGAGATCGATACCGACGGCACGCGACATGCGTTCCTCCTGCAATGAGTGCTGGATGGCCACGCCGATCGGTGCGGCCAGGATTGTGGTGTTCGGGGTTGAGCAATGGTTGAGCCTGGTGGACTCAAGGTTCCATTCCAGCATGCCTATTGATTCAGCTGCTGTCAACATTGCCTTGAGCCTGGTGCGCTCAACTACCTGTTGCAACGTCCAGCGGGCGCAGATGTTCCCTCCCGCTGAACAGCAACCTGCGCAATTCGCCGGCCCCGCCTGGCCCCTCCGGACACACCACGACCCGGCCGGACTTCCCACGGCGCAAGGCCGGGCCTACTACCGTTGCGAGCTATGCAGATCCAGTTGCGGCACAGCCCCTCGTTCACCGTCGCCAGAGCTTTCCTGAGCCCAGCCGAGAGCGTCCGGGTCGAGTCGGGGGCGATGATCGCGCACAGCTACGGCGTGGTGCTGTCGGCCAGGGCGGAAGGCGGCGTGATGGCCGGCTTGCGCCGATCCGTGCTGGGGGGCGAGTCGTTCTTCGTCACGACCTACACCGCGCCAACCGAGGGTGGCTGGGTCGACATGGCCGGGGTGCTGCCGGGTGATGTGGCGGCCATCGACATCACCCCCGACCGGCCGTTCTACCTGGCCAGAGGCAACTGGATCGCCAACTCGAGCGGGGTGCAGATCGACACGCAGTGGGGCGGTATGGCGAACATGTTCGGCGGTGAGGGCGGGTTCGGCATCCGCGCCTCCGGCAACGGCCAGGCGTTGGTCAGCGTGTACGGCGCCATCGACGTCTTCGATCTGGAGCCCGGCCAGCCGGTGGTCATCGACACCGGGCACGTCGTCGCCTACGACCTCGGCATCACCTTCCGGATGCGCCGGGCGGTGGAGGGCAGGTCGATCCAGTCGATGAAGTCGGGCGAGGGTTTCGTCTTCGATTTCACCGGGCCGGGACGGGTACTGCTGCAGACCCGCAACCCCGAATCGTTCGCCGAATGGGCCAGGTCGACGGCCCCCGGCCGCAACCCGAAGAGCGGGTTGTTCGGCTGACCGTCGGCCCGGCAGGGCAGGATTACGCCATGTCGTTCCTCCGCTCGCTCTCATGCAGGCTCGCCCCGACCGCCGCGGTGCTGGCTGTCGCACTGGCCACGTCGGTCACTGCCTCAGGTGTCGCCGCCGCCGACGCCCCGTTCCGGCTGCCCACCCAGATCACCGACCAGAACAACTCGATCGGCTGCAGCAACGCCCAGCTGAACGGCGCCGTGGCCCAGCTGCAGACCGCCGAGAACATCCAGCTGTGGGTCGTCTTCGTCGACAGCTTCTCCGGGACTGCGGGCAAAACCTGGGCGCGGCAGACGTTCGAGAAGTCGGATCTCGGCAGCAACGCAGCGCTGATGGCGGTGGCGACGGTCGATAGGGCCTACGACATCCATACGGGTACCGGCTTTCCACTATCGGTCGCCCAGCAGAACACCGTGGCCCATTCCCTCATCGAGCCGAAGTTGACGGCGAAGGATTGGGCCGGCGCTGTCGAGGCTGCGGCCGACGGCTACCGGGTGGCCCTGGGTGATTCTTCTCCGGCATCGACGAGCGGCACGGTCGCCTGCACCGCCAAATCCTCGTCGGGTGGTTCGAAGACGCTGCTCGGGGCAGCGGCGCTCATCATCGCGCTGCTCGGCGGATTCCTGCTGTTCCGACGGTTCCGCAGTAAGAAGCCAGGCGCCGGGAATGACCGGACCTCGCGCGGCGTCTCGGGCGCGGACGACCGGACGCCGGGTGTCCCCGCCCAACCGCAGGAGCCGCTGCAGGCGGTCTCCGACCGCAGCGTGCAGCAACTGATCACGACCGACAACGCGGTGCGGACCAGTGAGCAGCAGCTGACCCTGGCCGAATCGACATTCGGCCGGCCGGCGATGGCCGAGTTCCGGCAGGCCTACGAAGCCGCCCGGGCGTCGCTCGCTGCCGCCTTCCAACTACGGCAACAGATCGACGACGACATACCGGAGGACGAACAGACCCGGCGGACGTGGATGGCGGAGATCATCGCGCGGTGTACCGAGGCGGATGGTCTGCTCGATACCCAGAGTGACCGGTTCGACGCCATGCTCGACCTGAAAAACCGCCTGCCACAAGCCGTTTCGGAGTTGAACACAGCTGTGGAAAAGCAGTACGGCCGTATTGGCGAGGCGACCGACACCCTGGCCCGGCTGAGCCGCACCTATGCGCCGTCGGCTTTGAGCACCGTCATCAACAACGCGGCGGAGGCCACCCGCCGGTTGGAGCTTGCCCGGGAATCACTGACCGAGGCTGCGCCACCGGCAGCGGGCCAGGCATCAGCAGCGGCGACGAACGCTCCAGCCCTACCAGATCCGGTAACGTCCTTGCCCGATCCGGCAATCCCAGGCCCGCACACGCCTGCCCCCGATCCCGACGTCGCTCTGGTCGACCCGGACGTGACCTCTGTGGTCGTCGCAGCCCGCGGTGCGCAGGAGGCGGTCGCCCAGGCGAAGACGCTGCTCGACGCTGTCGACAAACTCGAAGCAGACCTGGCCACCGCTGCCGCCGAGTTGCCGCGCCGACTGCCGCCCGTGCAGACCGAACTGGCCGCTGCCAAGCTGGCGTTCGGTCAGGGCAGCGTCGGCGGTGCCGGGCCCACCCTGACCGGCCGGTTGAACCAGATCGACCAGGCGTTGGCCGCGGCGGCCGGCCCGGCGGGCGCCAAGGATCCAGTCCTGGCGTTGCAACGGGTCCGGGAAGCCGACACTGCGCTCGATTCGATCCTGGCCGACACCAGGACGGCGCAGCAGACTCAAGGCCGCGCGCAGGCCACGATCACGCAGACCCTGGATTCGGCCGAGGCGAAGATCCGCGGCGCCGGCGATTTCATCTCCACCCGCCGCGGTGCGGTGGGCAGCGAGGCCCGGACCCGGCTCGCCGAGGCCCAGCGACACCTGGCCAACGCCCGGTCGCTCGTCGAGTCCGACACCGGGGGCGCACTCGCGGAGGGGCAGCAGGCCGAGTCACTCGCCGAGGAAGCCGCCCGGTTGGCGCAGAACGACGTCGGCCGCTGGCAGGGACCAGGCGGCGGCGGCTTCGGGGGCGGCGGCTTCGGCGGCTTCGGCGGCTTCGGGGGAATGGGCGGCGGCTACGGGCGCGGCGGCGGGGGGAACCTGAGCGGCGCGATCCTGGGCGGAATCCTCGGCGGAATCCTGTCCGGCGGCGGACGGCACTACGGCGGGGGCGGCTTCGGCGGGGGCGGCTTTGGTGGCGGTGGCGGCTTTGGTGGCGGTGGCGGTGGGGGATTCGGCGGCGGCGGCGGCGGTGATGTGGGTGGACGGTTCTGATCGTGCGGCTGGATCAGTCGCCCCAGCCGTCACCCGTCACCCCTGGGCAGCCGGCGCGAGGACTCACCGACCGCCGGCGATCTTCCGGCTGCGCTGGTCGGAACCCGGCCCGCCATATGGATAGTCGGCCGGCGCCGGGTCACTGGCGGCATCGAGCGCCTCGACGTCGGCATCGGTCAGCCGGACGTCGACGGCGCCCAGGTTGTCCTTCAGTTGCTCCAGCGTGCGGGCACCCAGGATCACCGAGGTGACCGACGGCCGGCCGGCCAGCCACGCCAGCGCGACCTGGGCCATCGTCACGCCGTGCTTCTCGGCAGCTGACTGCACCGCCGCCACCACATCCCAGGTGCGTTCCTGAGCCGACCGGCGGTCGTAGGCCTCGACGCCCCGCTCCGGGTTCTCGCCGAGCCGGGTCGCCCCCGTGGGCCGGGCGTCCCGCTGATACTTGCCGGTGAGCCAGCCGCCGCCCAGCGGCGACCAGGGCAGCAACCCGAGTCCGGCGTCAAGGCAGGAGGGGACGACCTCCCACTCCACCTCCCTGGCCAGCAGGTTGTACTGAGGCTGCAGGGTGACGGGCGCTTCCAACCCGCACTCCCGGGCCACCGCCATCGCCTTCTGCACCTGCCAACCGGTGAAGTTGGACAACCCGGCGTAACGGATCTTGCCGGCCCGGATGAAGCCGTCCAGGGTCCGCAAGGTCTCCTCGATCGGGGTCACCGGATCCCAGGCGTGCACCTGGTAGAGGTCGACACAGTCGACACCGAGCCGACGCAGCGACTTCTCGAGCGCCGACTGCAGGTGCCGACGGGAGGTGCCCAGGTCGTTGGGGCCGGCGCCCATCGGGAACCGGCCCTTGGTGGCGAGCACCACCTTGTCGCGAACCTCGGGCCGGCCGGCCAGCCAGGAGCCCACGATCTGTTCGGAGACACCGGTCGAGTAGACGTCGGCCGTATCGACCAAATTGCCGCCCGCCTCGACGAATGCGTCGAGTTGCTGATGGGAGCCGTGTTCGTCGGTTTCGTCACCGAAGGTCATGGTGCCGAGGGCGAGGGTGGACACGGAGCAGCCGCTGCGGCCGAGGGTGCGATATTCCATGCTCTGTCGATGCCCAACAGTTGTCGGGCCAAACCGGTGAGCCGCCCGGATGGGCCGCGAGGACGGATCCGATCGGCTCTGCTGAGGTCCGCCCGGACCCAGGTAAGCCTTGCATTGCTGGCGGGTGAGCGGGCGCTCACCTAGCGTGGACACAGTGAGCGCAGAAAGCCCGACCGATCCCATTACGGCCCTGAACATTGTCCCGACCGAAGCCACCGCAGCCCACCTCGCGGCCGAGCCGCACGGAAACGGGATGGCCTCCCGACTCAACTGGCTGCGGGCCGGCGTCCTGGGCGCGAACGACGGGATCGTCTCGACCGCCGGTCTGGTCATCGGGGTGGCCGCCGCCACTACGGCACGCGGCCCGATCCTGACGGCCGGGGTGGCCGGACTGGTGGCCGGCGCAGTGTCGATGGCGCTCGGCGAGTACGTCTCGGTGAGCACCCAGCGCGACACCGAGAAGGCCCTGCTGGAGAAGGAACGCCGCGAGTTGGCCGAGAGTCCGGACGAGGAATTGGCCGAGCTGGCGGAGATGTACCGGGCGAAGGGCCTCTCTGCGGCCACGGCACAGCTGGTCGCGGAGGAACTGACCGAGCACGACGCCTTCGCCGCCCACGTCGACATCGAGTTGAACCTGAACCCGGACGAACTGACCAATCCGTGGCACGCCGCGTTTGCCTCGGCTATTGCGTTCAGCATCGGATCGGCTCTACCGCTCATCGCGATCATGCTCACGCCGGTAGGCGGCCGTATTCCGGTCACCTTCTTCGCCGTACTTCTGGCCCTGGTGCTCACCGGCACGCTCAGCGCCCGGCTCGGCGGTGCGGCTCCCGGAAGAGCGGTGCTGCGCATCCTGTTCGGCGGGGCCCTGGCGATGCTGGTGACTTTCGGGATCGGGCAACTCATCGGCCGAGTGGGTCTGTAGGGGCAGCGGGGTCACAGCTGCGCAGCATCACCACGATCGTGCTCACGCTGTTCCAGCTTTCCCTGTTCTGTCTTACGTTCCCGGATACGGGCCAGGAATCCGATGCTCGAGACGAAAGCGAGCAGCAGAGCGCCGCCGACGTACACCCAGGTACTCGGCTGGCTTCCTCCGGAAGCGCCGGCCGCCTCGGTCAATCTGGACTGCGCCCAGCCGTTCATCCCGACTCCTCCCGTACCCGACCACCCGCCCGCGATTATCCGGTGGAGCCGGCCGCCCTGCCCAACCAGTGTTGGTGCCTAGTCTGAAGTGGTGAGTGAAACGATCAAGATCCCGGCCAACGGTGTGGAGCTGGCCTATGAGACATTCGGCGACCCGTCCGACGTCCCCATCCTGTTGATCATGGGTCTGGGCACCCAGATGGTCGCGTGGGACGAGGACTTCTGCAGATTACTGGCGGGTCGCGGACATTTCGTCATCCGGTTCGACAACCGGGATGTCGGTCTTTCCACGCATTTTCACGAACTGCGCGACGGCCGACCGGCCGGAGTGCTGGCCGGAATTGTGCAGCCGCCGTACCGGCTCACTGATATGGCGGCGGATGCGGCTGCCCTCATCACCGGCCTGGGGCTGCCCGGATGCCACATCGTCGGCATTTCGATGGGGGGCTTCATCGCCCAGATCCTGACGATCCTGCGGCCGGAACTGGTCCGGAGCCTGACCTCCATATCGTCCACCACCGGGTCCCGCAGGGTCGGGCTCGCGCGGCCGGACGTGCTGGCCGCCATGGTGTCCCGGCGGCCGGCACGTCACCGCGACGGGGCTGTGGCGCACAGCCTGCACCTCTACCGGAAGATCGGCTCGACGCGGTATCCGCTCGAGACCGAACGGATTCGCCTGCTGTCCGGGCTTTCGTACGACAGGTGCTACGACCCGGCCGGAGCATCCCGCCAGTTCGCCGCAATCCTTGCTTCCCCCGATCGCACTCCGGCCCTGCATCGGGTGGCGGTGCCCACCCTGGTCATGCACGGCACCGCCGACCCGCTCGTTGGCTGGTCCGGCGGGCGGGCTACGGCTGCCGCCGTTCCAGGAGCCCGGCTGGTCACCTTCGCCGGCATGGGCCACGACCTGCCCGGACCGCTCTGGGGCCGATTCGTGGACGAGATCAGCTCGAACGTCCGGGCCGGGGAAGACCGCTGGGCCGGCACGACCGCATCATCGGCTACCCACCCGGACTAGCAGATTCCGCCACGACTGCACCGGCTTTGCCGAAACGGGGCGCCCGCCAGACGGCCCCGGGCCTGTGGCAAGCTGATCAACTACCTCAGCAACGCCCACCCCCCTCGCCCTGCCACCCGGTCGAATTCGGAGACGTCATGTCGCTCGCTGCCAAGATCCGTCGTGCTCCGTTACGGGCTGCCACCGGCGCCTACATCCTGAATTCGGGGCTGGGAAAGATGAAGGCGGGCGAGGATGCCGCGCTCGGGATCCACGGGATGGCCAGCAACGCCTATCCGTTTCTTTCCGCCGTCAAACCGCCGCTGTTCCTCAAGGCCCTGACGGCCGTCGAGATCGGCGTCGGTGTCGCGCTTCTGCTGCCCATCGTGCCCGCCGGGCTGGCCGGGTTGGCGCTGACCGCGTTCTCCGGTGGTTTGGTCGGTCTGTACGTCCGGACGCCCGCCCTGCACGACAGCAAAATGCGTCCCAACGAGGGCGGCACCGCCATCGCGAAAGACATCTGGATGGCTGGCATCGGCGTGAGTCTGATCATCGACGCCGCCCTCGCCGAGTCGCCGGTCACCCGCGACTCGGTGTTATAACGCCGCAGCCCGCCCCGGCGGCCCTGAGAAAGCTGTGCTCAAAAAACCGGGCTGAGAAGGCTGGGCCGACGGCGTTCTGGCGGTCATCTCCCGTCCGGTGGCAGGCGCCCACCCCTGATCGGCGTTATCATCCCGGAATGACCGTGGGTAACCACACCATTGCGGCGGGGGCGTACACATGTTCCAACAGGTTCCAGACCCGGTAGCCGGCTCGTTGGCATTGTCGGCGCTGGTCGCCGCGCTGCCCCTGATCACCCTGTTCGTCCTGCTCGGGGGTCTGCGCTGGAAGGCGTGGCAGGCGGGACTCGCCTCGCTGGCGGTCGCGTTGGCGGTGGGGATCTTCGCGTTCCGGATGCCGGCCGGTCAGGCGCTGCTGGCCGCCGCCGAGGGCGCGGCGTTCGGCCTGTTCCCGATCATTTGGATCGTGCTGACCGCGATCTGGATCTTCCGGATGACCGAGATGACCGGGTACGACCTGGTGCTGCGCCGGGCATTCGGCTCGCTCTCACCGGACCAGCGCATCCAGGCGGTGATCATCGCTTTCTGCTTCGGAGCGCTGCTCGAGGCACTCGCCGGCTTCGGCACGCCGGTCGCCGTGACCGCCGTCATGCTGATCGCGGTGGGACTGGGGCCCGTCAAGGCCGCATCGGTGGCCCTGGTGGCGAACACCGCGCCGGTGGCGTTCGGCGCGATCGCCGTGCCGATCACCACCCTCGGCAAGATCACCGGCCTCGACCCCGCCGCGCTGGGTGCGATGGTCGGGCGGCAGACACCGATCCTGGCTGTCTTCGTTCCGCTGATCCTGGTCCTGATGGTCGACGGCCGCCGGGGAGTTCGGCAGACGCTGCCGGCGACCATGGTGGCCGGCATCGGATTCGCCGTAGCCCAGTTCGCCGCCTCGAACTATTTCTCCTACCAGGTGGCCGACATCATCGCGGCCCTGGTGGGAGCCCTGGCGATCGTCCTGCTGCTCCGGGTCTGGCAGCCGGCGAGCACCTTGTCGGCCAAACCTGACGAGCAGGGTCCGGCACTCATCGAAGCCAGGACCGGCGGAGCCCGAAAGGCCGGCGGTTCGGCGGGCAGCGGTTCGGCGGGCAGCGGTTCGGCGGGCAGCGGCGCGGGCGGTTCGGCGGGCAGCGGCGCGGGCGGTTCGGCCAGCGGGCCGCTCGGCGCCGGCCAGGCTTTGATGTCGTTCGCTCCTTATCTGATTGTGGTGGTGCTCTTCACCATCACCTCTTTCGGCCCGCTGAAGAAGTTTCTCGATGCTCATCCGGGCTGGAAATTCGCCTGGCCCGGCCTTCACGTCCAGGGCAGCAACGGCAAGCCGCTGTCCGCGGTCACCTACAGCTTCAACCTGTTCACCGCCGGCGGCACCGTTCTGCTCGTTGCGGGGGTCATTACCGCGATCGTCTACCGCATCTCGGTCGGCCGGGCCTTCGGGGCGTTGATCAATGTGGTCAAACAGTTCAAATTCACCATCCTGACCGTGGTGACCGTACTGGCACTCTCGTACGTGATGAACCTGTCCGGCCAAACCGTCACTCTCGGTCTGGCGCTGGCCGCGACCGGAGGTTTCTTCGCCTTTCTGTCCCCCGTCGTCGGCTGGATCGGCGTCGCCGTCACCGGTTCGGACACCTCCGCCAACTCGCTGTTCGGCCTGCTGCAGACGACGGCAGCCACCAAGACCGGAATCAGCCCGATTCTTCTCGCCGCTGCCAATACCTCGGGCGGCGTACTCGGCAAGATGATTTCGCCGCAGAACCTGGCCATTGCCGCTGCCGTGGTCGGCATGGAAGGCGACGAACATGTGTTGCTCAAAAAGGTGATCGGCTGGAGCCTGGGCCTGCTGCTCGGAATGTGCGTGCTGGTCTATCTGCAATCGACGCCGGTCCTGGGTTGGATGGTCAGAAGCTGACTGTGGCGGAGCCCACCCTCACCGACCGGGGCGTTCCCGACGCGATCTCCGGTCTTCAGGATCCACCGATGGCACTGATGGCGGACCTTCGACTGGCTCTGGGTCAAGCGGAGTCGGGCGACTCGGGCCGGCTGCGATCCCGGGTCACCGACCGGCTGTCGATGGCCCACGACGCTTCCCACTTCGCGCTGACTCCGCTGGCCGTCGCGGTGCCGGAAGACGCCGGTCAGGTGGGGCGGCTCTTCGCTGTGTCGGCGGCCCACGGCCTGCCGATGACCTTCCGGTCGGGGGGGACCAGCCTGAGCGGGCAGGCGGTCACCGACGGCCTGCTGGTGGACACCCGCCGCAATTTCCGCGACATCGAAATCCTCGAGAGCGGCGCGAAAGTGCGGATCGGACCGGGCGCAACCGTCCGCTCGGTCAATGCCAGGCTGGCCGCGTTCGGCCGGAAACTCGGACCTGATCCGGCCAGCGAGAGTGCATGCACCCTGGGCGGTGTGGTGGCGAACAACTCGAGCGGAATGGCCTGCGGCACAGTTGCCAACACCTATCACACGCTCGATTCGATGGTGCTGGTACTGCCCAGCGGGACCGTGATCGATACCGGGACCGCAGACGCCGACGACCGGTTGCGCGCTCTGGAGCCGGCGCTCCACCAGGGGCTGATCGGCCTCCGGGATCGAATTCGGGACGATCCCGCCTCGGTGCGGAAAATCGAGCACCAGTTCTCGATGAAGAACACCATGGGATACGGCCTCAATTCATTCCTTGACCATTCCCGGGCGGTCGACATCCTGGCCCACCTCATCGTCGGCAGCGAGGGCACGCTAGCCTTCGTCGCCTCGGTGGTGATGCGCACCGTGCCGCTGCTGCCGTTTGCGATGACGGGCCTGCTGGTCTTCGACACCCTTACGGCCGCAACGGGTTCGCTGCCGGTTCTGCTGGGGACCGGGCCCGCCACCATCGAGTTGATGGATTCGACCTCGCTGCGGGTGGGCCAGCAGGACAGCGCCGCAGACGAGGTCCTGCGCCGCATCACCGTCGACCGGCAGGCGGCCCTGCTCATCGAGTACCAGGCCGACTCGGCCGGGGCGGTTGCCGAAATGGCCCGCGCCGCCCGTCCGGTGCTGGCGGGGTTGAGCGGCGTCGAACCGGCGGAGCTGACGGCCGACGCCAAGGCCAGGGCCAGGCTCTGGCACACCCGAAAAGGCCTGTACGCCACCGTTGCCGAGGCCCGGCCGTCCGGCACGACGGCCCTGCTGGAGGACATAGTCGTACCGGTGCCAGCACTGCTTGACACCTGCGAGCAGCTCACCGGATTGTTCGTGAAACACAATTACCGTGACAGTGTCATATTCGGGCACGCCAAGGACGGCAATATCCATTTCATGCTCACCGAGGAACTGGGCGGTGGCGGTCCCCTCGACCGTTTCCTCGGATTCACCCAGGACATGGTCGAACTCGTGCTGGGGCAGGGCGGCTCGCTCAAGGCCGAGCACGGCACCGGCCGGATGATGGCGCCCTACGTCCGCCGGCAATATGGGGACGAACTGTACGACGTGATGAAGCAGGTGAAAGCACTCTGTGATCCCGGCGGGATGCTCAATCCCGGGGTGCTGATCAGTGAGGACACCGAGGCCCACGTCCGCCATCTGAAAGTGACGCCGACGGTGGAGGCCGAGGTGGACCGCTGCGTGGAATGTGGCTACTGCGAACCGGTCTGCCCCAGCAGGGACCTGACGACGACGCCACGCCAGCGAATTGTGCTGCGGCGTGAGATGGCGCTGGCCCGTTCCGGCGGCAACCACGCGCTGCTGGCGAAACTCGAGCAGGAATACTCCTACGACGCGGTCGACACCTGCGCGGTCGACGGTATGTGCCAGACCGCGTGCCCCGTCGGCATCAATACCGGTGACCTGATCAAGCGGTTACGGGCCGAGAACGCGGGAAAGCTCGCGGGTCGGGCCTGGAAGGCTGCGGCCGGACATTGGGACGCCACCAGCCGGGCAGCCGCCGTCGGGTTGACCGCCGCCCACCGGTTACCGGACCCGTTGGTGTTGGGCGCCAACCGATTGGCCCGCCGGGTGCTCGATCATGACAGTGTCCCGCTGTGGTCGCCGGAACTTCCCGCCGGCGGCCGCCGCCGCACCCTCCTGCCCGTGGGTGGTCCAGAATCGGACGGGAGCGTGGCGATCGACGCGGTGTATTTCACTGCCTGCGTCGGCACCCTTTTCGGTCCGAGTTCGTCAGGACCGGGTGTGCGGGAGTCGTTTCAACGGCTCTGCGAGCGGGCCGGAATCAGACTCGGCCACCCCGCCGAACTACCCGGACTCTGCTGCGGCACGCCGTGGCGGTCCAAGGGGATGAGCAGCGGCTATGCCGAGATGGCCGAGCTGGTGCTGCCGAAGCTGTGGGCGGCCAGCGGCCAAGGAGCGGTCCCGATCGTCTGCGACGCCTCCTCCTGTACCGAGGGGCTCCGCCAGATGATGGCGGGCGACGCCGGGCAGCTGCTCGGCGGCCCGCTGCAGATCGTCGACGCGGTCGAATTCGCCCGAACGCAGCTACTCCCCCGACTGACCATCAGCCGGACTCTGCGCGCACTTTCCCTGCACCCGACATGTTCGTCCACCCGGATGGCCCTGAACGAGTCACTGCTGGCCATCGCCGATGCCGTGGCCACGCAGGTGACCGTCGCGGATTCCTGGGGCTGCTGCGCCTTCGCCGGCGACCGCGGCATGCTCCATCCCGAGTTGACGGCCTCGGCCACCGAACGGCAGGCCGCCGAGATCAAGGCCGGATCGTTCGACGCGCACGCATCGTGCAACCGGACCTGTGAACTCGGGATGACCCGGGCCACCGGCGCGCAGTACCAACACCTGCTCGAAATACTCGACTGGGCCACGCCGACAACTGCTAGCGGGCAAACGTGACCGGGCAGCGATGACCGGGCGCCGATTGCCGAATTGGTCGGAGCTGCGCCCGTTGCTCCGGCCCAAACCCGTCCGTTGGAACGGTACTGAACGACGGCTGGCCGACGCGCTGACCATCAGCGACCTGCGGCTGATCGCCGAGCGGCGCACCCCGACGGCGGTCTTCGACTACACCGACGGCGCGGCCGACGCCGAGGTCAGCCTGCGCCGGGCCAGGGAGACATTCGCCGGCCTCGAGTTCCGCCCGTCGATCCTCCAGGACGTCAGCGACATCGACACCAGTACAACCATTCTCGGAGCCCCCAGCAGCCAGCCGTTCATCTTCGCACCGACCGGTTTCACCCGGTTGATGCACCACGAGGGCGAGCGGGCGGTCGCCGCAGTGGCGCAGCGGCGGGGGATTCCGTATGCCCTCTCGACGATGGGCACCACGTCCATCGAGGACGTCGCGACCGCGGCGCCGCACGCGCGCAAGTGGTTCCAGCTGTACGTCTGGCGGGACCGGGGCGCCGGGGAGGATTTGATGCTGCGGGCCAAGGAGTCCGGCTACGAAGCGCTGGTCCTGACCGTCGACGTGCCGGTCGCCGGCGCCCGGCTGCGCGATGCCCGCAACGGGTTTTCCATCCCGCCGGCGCTGACCGCCAAAACCATTGCGGGCGCGGCGATCCACCCGTCCTGGTGGGTCAACCTGCTGACGACCCAGCCGTTGACCTTCGCCTCGCTGTCGAGCTGGACCGGCACACCGGGGGAATTGATCACCAAGCTCTTCGACCCCTCGATGACGATGTCCGACCTCGATTGGATCCGCGAATTCTGGACCGGCCCCCTGATCATCAAGGGGATCCAGACGGTCGCGGACGCCCGCAAGGTGGTCGCGGCAGGCGCCGACGCGATCGTGCTGTCCAACCACGGCGGCCGGCAGCTCGACCGCGCCCCGGTACCGCTGCGCCTGCTCCCCGAGGTCGCCGAGCAGGTCGGCGGCGACGCCGAGGTGATGGTCGACACCGGGGTGATGAGCGGCGCCGACATCGTTGCCGCGATCGCGCTGGGTGCCAGCTCGGTGATGGTCGGCCGCGCCTATCTGTATGGCCTGATGGCCGGCGGCGAACGAGGAGTCGACCGGGCCGCCCAGATCCTCTCCGATGAGATATGGCGCACTATGGCCCTTTTGGGCGCCCGCAACACTTCCGAACTCGGGCCGCAACACATCAGACTGCCCTGACGCACCCATTCCCGCCTCGTTCGCCGAAGGAGCAACCGCATGACGCAGTTCGTCTACGACTTCACCCAGGGCGACCGGGACCAGAAGGTTCTGCTCGGCGGCAAAGGCGCGAACCTGGCGGAGATGACGAAGCTGGGTCTACCGGTCCCGCCCGGTTTCACCATCACCACCGAGGCCTGTCGGGAGTTCCTGGAGCGGGGCAGCGAGCCCGGCGAACTGCGCGTCCAGGTCACCACCGCGTTGCGGCAGTTGGAGGACGGCATCGGCCGCCAACTCGGTGACCGGCATGATCCGCTGCTCGTGAGCGTCCGTTCCGGTGCCCAGTTCTCGATGCCGGGAATGATGGAGACTGTGCTCAACATCGGGCTGAACGACGCCAGCGTCAAGGGCCTGGCCGAGCAGAGCGGCGACGAGCGGTTCGCGTGGGACTCCTACCGGCGACTGCTTCAGATGTTCGGCAAGACGGTGCTGGAGATGCCGGGGGAGATCTTCTCCGAAGCGCTGGATCAGGCGAAGAAGGCGGCCGGGGCGCCGACGGATGTCGACCTCTCGGTCGACGATCTCAAGGGCCTGGTGCAGGTTTTCAAGGATGCCATCCGCGAGCATTCCGGCGAGGACTTTCCGCAGCACCCCCGCGAACAATTGGATCTGGCGATTCGAGCCGTGTTCAATTCGTGGAACACCGGCCGGGCCAGGCTGTATCGCCGCCGCGAGCGAATCGCCCAGGACTTAGGGACCGCGGTCAACATCTGCACCATGGTCTTCGGCAATCTCGGCACCTCCAGCGGCACCGGTGTGGCGTTCACCCGGGACCCGGCCACCGGCCAGGCCGGCGCCTACGGGGATTACCTGTCCAACGCGCAGGGCGAGGATGTCGTCGCCGGCATCAGAAATACCCTCTCGCTGGATGACCTCAAGGAGTTGGACCCCCAATCGCACAAGCAGCTGATCAAGGTGATGCGCCGGCTGGAAACGCATTATCGGGATCTGTGCGATATCGAATTCACCATCGAACGCGGCAAGCTCTGGATGTTGCAGACCAGGGTTGGCAAACGTACTGCGGCGGCGGCGTTCCGGATCGCCGGCCAACTGGTCGACGAGCAGCTGATCACTCTGGACGAGGCGCTGAGCAGAGTGTCCGGCTCGCAGCTCGCCCAATTGATGTTCCCGCAGTTCGATCCCAAGGCAGAACGGAAGTTGCTCACCCGGGGTATGGCGGCCTCCCCGGGGGCGGCGGTCGGGAAGGCGGTCTTCGATTCGCCGACGGCGAAGAAATGGGCCGCCGCGGGTGAGCGGGTGGTCCTGGTCCGCAGGGAGACCAATCCGGACGATCTGGAAGGGATGATCGCCGCCCAGGGCATTCTCACCGCACGGGGCGGCAAGACCAGTCACGCGGCGGTCGTCGCCCGCGGAATGGGCAAGACCTGCGTCTGTGGCGCGGAGGAACTCGACGTCGACTCGATCGCCCGGACGGCCAGCGTCGGATCGATTGTCATCTCCGAGGGCGACCCGATCAGCGTCGACGGCTCCACCGGCGAGGTATTCGTCGGCGAGATGGACGTGGTGGCATCACCTGTCGAGACGTACATCGAGCACGGACTGGACGTCGCGACCCAGGATGTGGACGATCAGACGGCGGCCCTGGTCCGGGCGGTGGACCGGCTGCTCGTCCATGCCGACTCCCGCCGACGGCTCGACGTGCGGGCCAACGCCGATACCGCAGCCGATGCGAGCAGAGCCAGAAGGCTTGGCGCGCAGGGTATCGGCCTGTGCCGGACCGAGCACATGTTTCTCGGCGACCGCCGCTCGCTGATCGAGCGGGTGATCCTCGCTAATACCGCAAAGAGCCGGGAAGCTGCCCTCGCGGACCTACTCCCGTTGCAGCGGCAGGACTTCACAGAGTTGCTGGAGGCGATGGACGGCCTGCCGGTGACCATCCGGCTGCTCGACCCGCCGCTCCACGAATTCCTACCGGACCGGACCGAACTGTCGGTGAAGGTCGCCGTCGCCGAGGCGACCGGTGCGGTCGACGACGACGACGTTGCTCTGCTGGTGGCCGTCAACAGGTTGCACGAGACCAACCCAATGCTCGGCCTGCGCGGTGTCCGCCTCGGTCTGCTCACGCCAGGTCTTTTCGCGCTGCAGGTCAGGGCGGTCGCCGAGGCGGCCTGCGAACTGGTGAAGGCGGGAAAGAATCCGAAGGTCGAGATCATGGTGCCGCTGGTCGGTTCGGTGATGGAACTCGATCTGGTGCGGGAGGAGTCGGCAGCAATTCTGAGCCGGATCTTCGCCGATGCCGGGGTGGAGCTGAAGATTCCTATCGGCACCATGATCGAACTGCCCAGGGCCGCGTTGACGGCCCGCCGGATCGCCGAGAGCGCCGAATTCTTCTCGTTCGGCACGAACGACCTGACCCAGACCACGTGGGGCTTCTCCCGGGACGACGTCGAGGCCGTGCTCTTCGCCGCATATCTGGAGAAGGGCGTCTTCACCATCTCCCCGTTCGAGACCATCGACGCCGCCGGCGTCGGCCGGCTCGTCCGGATCGCCGCCGAGGAAGGCCGCAAGACCCGCCCCGGCCTCAAGCTCGGCGTCTGCGGCGAGCACGGCGGCGACCCGGAGTCCATTCACTTCTTCCACGAAACCGGGCTCGACTACGTCTCCTGCTCCCCCTTCCGGGTGCCGGTCGCCCGACTGGAGGCCGGCCGCGCCGCCGTTGGCTGAGCTGCGCGCAGGCAGATGCGGCCGTCGTGCGGTAGACACAACAGGGGGTAGACACAACAGGTGTCCTTCGTCGGAGTAGTAGAGAGCGTTGGTCAGGGCATCGACGCGTCCGGGGTCGCAGTCATCGTGATCGGGGGCATCACCGCGGCCGTCGCCGCCGGTCTGCGGGCCATACAGCACCAGTCACAGGTGTACCAGCGACTGCGGCAACAACTCGGGCGTTCCATCCTCCTGGGGCTGGAATTGTTGGTCGCCGCCGACATCATCCGAACCGTGGCCGTCACCCCAACGCTGCAGAGCGTCGCGGTGCTCGCCGGCATCGTGCTGATTCGAACCTTCCTCAGCTTTTCGCTGGAACTGGAGATCACCGGACAATGGCCGTGGCGCAAGGCGCCGGCCCAGGCCCCGGACAGTCCGTCCGGCGGGTGACCGCCGCCGTGACTACACCGCACCCCCCGCGCACAGCTGGGGAGTCTGCGGCATGATCACTGACGTGCCCGAGCATCGATCGTCCCAGTGATCAGTACCGGACTTCCAACGGCCGGCGCGCCGATCGGCATCAGCATCGATGCGAGTTCCTCGACTCCACCGTTCGAGCAGATCCGCGGGCAGCTCGCCGGGCGAATCGCTTCGGGCCAGTTGCCGGTCGGCACCCGGTTGCCCACGGTCCGAGGATTGGCCGTCCAGCTGGGTCTCGCCCCGAACACGGTGGCTCGGGCATTCGGCGAGCTGGAACACGCGGGCCTGGTGCACACTCGGGGCCGCGCCGGCACGGTGGTCAGCGCGGCGGGCAGCGCCGCGAGGGCCAGGGCCGAAGCCATGGCGCGGGAATATGCGCACGCCGTGCATGCCTTGGGCCTCGACGAGGCGGAGGCGGTCGACATCGTCCGGGCGGCGCTGCAGAACCGCTGACGCTTCATCCGGACAACTCAGACGTACTTGCCCATCCCGCCGGCCACATCGATCACCGCTCCGGTGATGTAACTTGCCCGGCCGCCGGCCAGGAAGGCGACCAGCCCGGACACCTCGTCCACCCGGCCGAACCGGCCGACCGGCACCTCGGTCTTGGCCAGGCCGTCCAGAAACTCGTCCATTGTCGAGTCCGGCGCCCGGCGGGAGCGGATGTTCTCCCATTGCGGGGTGACCACGAAGCCGATATTCACACTGTTGACGAGGATGTTCTCCGGGCCGAATTCGGTGGCGAGCGCCTTGTTCAGATTGAGACAGGCCGCGCGGTTGACGGTGGTGGCGAAGAAGGCCGGGTCCGGGTATTTGGCATAGACGGCGTTGATGTTGACGACCCTGGGCGCGGCGCTTCGGCGCAGATGTGGCAGCGCCGCCCGGAAGCAGCGGATCTGCGAGAACAGCTTGACGTCGAGATCCTGCTGCCAATCGGCGTCGGTGAGGGTCTCGAAGTTGCCGGGGTGTGCGGCACCCGCGTTGTTGACCAGGATGTCAACGCCGCCAAGGGCTTCGGCGGCCGCGTCGACGAATGCTGTCACCTGCGCCGGGTCGGTCACGTCGGCCGCCCTGGCGAAGACCTGCGCGCCGGTGATCGTCGCGGCGGCTTCGGCCAGTTCACCGGGATTGCGGGAACAGATGGCCACCGCTGCGCCTTCGGCCGCGAGTTCCCTGGCGACCGCCAGACCGATCCCCTTGGAACCGCCGGTGACAATCGCCCTGCGCCCGGAAAGGCCAAGGTCCATCAGGCGTCGCCGACGGCGCGGGCGTGCTCGATCAGGGTCGTCCGCGGCGGGCTGAACACATCGATTTCCTTGCAACCCTTCTCGCCGGTGCGGGCGCCGTGCGGCACCCACGGCGGAATGACCGCGACGTCGCCGGCCCGCATCGTTTTTGTGCGCCCGTCGATGGTGAATTCGAATTCCCCCTCGACCACCACGACCACCTGCTCCTCCACGTGGACGTGCATCGGCGCCTCGGTATGCGGCTCGAACGTCACATAATTGGCCAGCGTGTTCTGCCCGAGCGTGGGCTGAAACCTCAGCCCCGGTACGAACTCGATCGACGGAATCGAGCTGGTGTCGACGAAAACACCATCGGCGGTTGGTTTACCAGCGCCTTCGAGGCTGAAATGGCTCCCACTCATACGGATCTCCTCACAATTGACGGTCGGGAACTGGCCATGAACAGAGTGGACCACTGCGTCGAAAGGCTCACCTGCGCAGCACGTCTATCGCGGTGGCCAGCCGCGACATACCCTCGTCGATATCACCTTCTGCGACCCGGCTGAACGAGAGGCGCAGATAGTCGTTCCGCACATGCTCGGCGAAGAACGGAGCGCCCGGAACGAAGGCGACGTCGGCCGCCCGTGCGGCGAGCGCCAGTGCGACGGTGTCCACCCCCGGCACCTGCAGCCAGCTGAAAAAACCACCGTGCGGGGCGGTCCAGCGCCCGCGATCACCCAGATGCCGGTCCAACGCAGCCGCCATGGCCGCTCCACGGCCGCGGTAGAAGGCCCGCTCCCGCCGGAGTTGACCCGGCAGGTGACCGGCCCGGATGAATTCCTCCACCATCCGCTGTCCGAGCGCTCCGGCGCACTGGTCCGAGTTCTGTTTGGCAACAACCATTCTGGCGATGACCTCCGCCGGACCGGCCGCCCAACCGAGCCGGACGCCGGGGAAGAAGGTCTTGGAGAACGTGCCAATCTGGACGACGGTGTCCGGCGCGAGAGCCCAGAGGCTGGGCAGTTTCTCGTCGCGGAAACCGAGCTCGCGGTAGGCGACGTCCTCGACGATCAAGATTCCGAACGTCCGGCACAGTTCGACCAGAGCGGTGCGCCGCTCGCCGAGCATCGTCCGGCCGCTGGGATTCTGATATTCGGGAATCGTGTAGAGCAGCTTGGGTACAGGTCCGCCGCCCGCGCTGCCCCGGCGGATGAGCGCCGAGAACGCGTCGACGTCGAGGCCGCCGTCGTCCATCGGCACGCCGCGCATCACCGCGTCGCAACCGAGGAAGCCGGTGACCGCCCCGAGATAGGTCGGCTCTTCGACGGCGACCACATCTCCGGGGTCCAGCATGCTCTTGGCGATCAGCGTCACCGCGTCGATGCCGCCGCTGGTGATCATCAAATCGGGGTCTGCCGGCCGAACACCGTCGGCGCCCAGCAGGTAGTCGGCGATCGCTTCCCGGGTGCCTGCGATTCCCTGGCTGGGTGCGTATTGCAGGGCGACGGCAGCGTCGGTCGCCAGCAAGCCGGTGACGATGCCGGCGACGATGCCGGTCGGGAACAACTCGGGGGCTGGAAATCCACCGGAGAAATTGATCACTCCCTCGGCGTTGGCCAGGGCCAGGATGCCGGTCAGGAAACCGTCGTTTCCTGCGGTCCGCCGGGCCAACCTGGCGGCCCAGTCCACTTCGGCGTGGTCGTCGATCAGCCCCGACCGGACCGCCTGAACACCCGACATCTGCAGAACCCTTCGCGACAGCTGCGACTCGACCCCGTTGGCTATTGACAGAACCTTACATCAGCCCCGAGACTCGGCGCGGAGGCCTTACATTTTGACCGTGAAACTGCCAGCGCACCTTGCCTTTGAACGATTGACCAATGATCGCCGCGGACTGCGGCCCGGGCTGGCTGCGAGGAGGTGTGATGGAGACCCAGGGCCGGGCAGGAGCGGATCATGCAGTAGATCCGTCTGTGGAAAGCACGCCGCTGCGGTCGATCTCGCAGTACGCCGCGGCGCCGACCAGGGCAGTGCCGCTCGACGCCATCGATCTGCGCCTCCTGCAGTTGCTGAGCCAGGACGCCCGAATCTCCCAGCGTGGCCTCGGCCGCGAGTTGGGCATGTCGGCGCCGGCGATCGCGGAACGCATCGCCAGACTCGAACGGCAGGGTGTGATCCTCGGGTACTCCGCCCGATTGGATTGGGGTGCAATTGGTTTCCCCACCACTGTGCTGATCACCATCACCGTCAACCAGGGCTACCGGCAGGGGCCGGTGATGAAGGAGCTCATGGGCATTCCCGAGATCGAGGACGTCCTGCTGGTCACCGGTGACGTCGACATGATCGCCAGGGCCAGGGTCCGCGACCACACCCACCTGAGGGAGTTGCTGCTCGACCGGGTTTGGCAGATCGACGGAATCCTACGCACCGAAACGGCTCTCGCCATCGCCGAGATGTTGCCCAAGAACACCGCAGCCGAGTTGCTGGGCGCGCTGACCGGCCCGGTAGCCGGTGAGAGCGGCCCGAGGACCAGATCCGGTGCCGCCGACAGAGTTGCCGCCGAAAAGCCGGACAGCGGCCTCTCCGAGCGCGGTGCGGACCCAACCAATGGAAGCGACTCGAACAAGGGAGACACCAATTGATGACTTTCTCTGCGGAGCGAACATGAACCGCCGCAGCCTGACCCGCATTGCGTGGAGCGAATCGTGAGTGGCACGACCGCCGACATCTCCGCCGCCGCCGGCATTGGCCGGGCCGGGTTCGTCGCCGAGCACGGGCTTCACTCGGCTGAACAACACCTGGCCGCCGAGGAGGTCATCTCCCGGATCGACGAGGCCGGGCTCAGGACCATCCGAATGATCATCGTCGACCAGCACGGGGTTCCGCGGGCCAAGTTCCTCTCCCCGCGGGCGGCCGTGGCGGCATTTCGCAACGGCGTCGACTTCTCCGGTGCGATCTACAGCCTGGACACGGGAAACCATGTGTTCCCACCGGCTTTCGCGCCCGGCGGTGGCTTCGGTATCGAGGAGTTCACCGGTTTCCCGGACGTGGTCATCGTGCCGGATCCGCTGACCTTCCGAATCCTGCCGTGGGCGGCCGATACCGGCTGGGTGATCTGCGATGCCTACTTCTCCTCCGGCACGCCGTTGCCGCTGGACGGTCGACGCCTGCTGCGCCGTCAGTTGGACCGGCTCGCGGACCACGGGATGCGCTACCTGTCCGGGCTGGAGGTGGAGTTCTACATCACCCGCAGGACCAGCCCGATCATCTCCTTGGACCGGACCGGCCAGCCGCCACCGGCGCCCGACGTCGACGTCTTCGAGCACGGCTACCAGTACCTGTCGGAGGTGCGGCTGGATTCGGTGCTGGACACTGTCAATGCCCTGCGGGACGGCCTCGCCGCGGTCGACCTGATGCCCCGCTCCATGGAGGACGAATGGGGACCGGGGCAGCTGGAATTCAGCTTCAGCCCATTGGAGGGTATGGGCTCGGCCGATGCGATGGTGCTGTTCCGCAGTGCCGTGAAGCAGATCTGCCAGCGCCGGGGTCTGCAGGCCAGCTTCATGTGCTGGCCATCGTTGCCGAACTTCTTCGCCTCGGGCTGGCATCTGCACGCCAGCCTGATGAACGGCGCCGGAGCCAACCTTTTCGCCTCGGAGACCGAGACTCTCTCCACCCTGGGTCGGAGCTATGTCGCCGGCCAGCTCGAGAACGCCGGTGCAATGAGCCTTTTCGCGACCCCGACGATCAACGGTTACCGCCGATTCCGGCCGTATTCATTCGCGCCGGACCGGGTGGCCTGGGCGGTGGAGAACCGGGGGACGCTGATCCGGGTCCAGGGCGGCCCGGGCGACAGCGGGACCCACCTGGAGAACCGGCTGGGTGAGCCGGCAGCAAACCCCTATCTGTACCTCGCCGCGGACATCGCCGCCGGGTTGGACGGTATCGAGCGCTCGCTGGTGCCGCCACCGCCGGTGAACTCCGACCCCTACGCCAATGACGGCGCCCTCGCCCTGCCCGCCTCCATCGGCGAGGCGATCGATGCGCTGGATTCGAACAAGCTGTACCGCAGGCAATTCGGTGACCCGTTCGTGGACTACTTCCTCATGATGAAACGGTCGGAGTTGGCCCGTCACGACGCAGCCGTCGCGGAGGCGACCTCTATTTCCGTGTCGCATGCCTTCGAAGGACCCATCGCGGAGACGACTGATGCCGACACCGCCGGGAAGACCTGGGAGATGAACGAATACTTCGAATTCTTCTGACCACCCCTGGGCCACCGGATCGAACCAACCACAGAATCCATGCAGCGCAACGCCTTGAAAGGCCGGCTTGATGACAGTGCAGCACGTCGTGCTCTTCGAATTCCCGGAGGATCTCACCGCAGAAGACGCCGCCGAGCTGCGGGGTCAGATCCGGTCCTGGCCTGGCGAGATAGGCGGCATCAACCTCCTGCGCCTCGGATCCGACCTGACCGGCGAGCGCACCAAGGGTCATCAATACCTCTTGTTCATGGAGTTCGACGACCTACCCGCATTGAAGCGGTATCAGCAACATCCGGTACACCAACGGTTTGCCGCCTGGACCCGCGAGCATCGGTCGGCGACCTTGGCGTTCGATTATCTGCTCACGGAGGACACCGTCATCTGGCCGTCGCCGGCCGGGCACACCCCCGAATCCGATTCGCCGACCGACAGGGAGAACTGATGGACAAGACCGGTGGATCCGCCGCCCCCGCTCCGCAGCAGCGGTTGGCCAAGGGCACCCTGTCGATCCGGGACGCGGTCGCCATTTCGATCTCGGTGCTGGCACCGGGCATGGCGATGTTGCTGAATGTGCCGGGAGTCGCTGCGATCGCAGGTGGTTCCACCCCCCTGGCGTTCCTGCTCGGCGGCGTCGCCTGCCTGGCACTGGCTTTCGTGGTCATCGGCTTCACCCGTCGAATGGCGTCGGCGGGGTATGCCTACACCTACGCCAGCCGGAGCCTGGGTAAGTCGGCGGGCTTCATGGCCGGCTGGCTCTACGCCTTCGGATTGATCTGCTTCGTCCCGATGACCATGGCCGGGGTTGCCTATCTGGCGACGGACCTGCTGCACCTGGGTACCGGCTGGTGGTTCCCGCTCTTCCTGGTCGGCATGGTGCTGCTGGTCGTCTTGTCGGTCGTCCGGATCAAGGTGACCACCCGGATCCAGCTGATCGTCGGCGCGGCGACCGTCCTGATCATCGGAATCGTCGACGTCGTCGTCACCGCCAAGGGTGGGGCACACGGAAACACGCTGGCGCCCTTCACCTTCAGCCACACCAACAAGGGCGGCTTCTCGGGGGTCTTCTACGGCATCATCCTGGGCATCACCTCGTACATCGGCTTCGAAACGGCCGCCGACTTCGGCGAGGAAACCGCCAACCCGCGCCGGGCCATTCCGATTGCCATCATCACCTCGGTCGGCTTCGCCATCGTCTTCTACCTGTGGACGACCTACAGCCTGACCATCGGATTCGGCGTCGAGAACGGCGCCGACTTCGGGGCCGATCCTTTTGCGATGAAAACCATAGCCGCGAAGTTCGTCGGTGGCCCGCTTCCGCAACTCGTGGAGATCGGGGCCCTGCTGTCGGCATTCTTCGTCTGCGTCGGCTGCGCCACCGCCGGTACCCGCACCATGTATGCGATGGGCCGCGAGGGAGTGCTCAGCCGCTGGCTCGGCCGTACCCACCCGAAATTCCAGACTCCCGCCAACGCCACCATCACCGTGGCGGTGGTCAGTACCATTGCTGCGGCCATCGTCGGATTCGGCATGGGATCCGACGCGCTCGGCGGCCAGCCGATCACCGTCTACTACTTCTTCGCCACCTTGGGCACGCTGGCCGTCATCGTGGTCTACATCGAGCTGTGCATCGGTGGGGCGGTGTTCTTCCGGCGGACCCACAAGGCGTACAACGTGGTCGCCCATCTGCTGGTGCCGGTCGCCGGGGCGCTGCTCTTCGCCGCCGCTCTCTACGGCTCGATCTACCCGAAGCCGCCGACGCCGCTGAACTACACGCCCTACGTCACGTTGGTCTGGATCGTGCTGGGCATCGGCGCCCTGCTGGTGCTGCGCAACCGGCGGCCGGAAGCCGTGGCGCGCATCGGTTCGATCCTCGGTGAGGAGGGCGGCGAGGACGCTGCCGAGCTCGACACCGGCATCGCCCAGACCCGGGCGCCGTTCTGATCGGCCGCCACGAGGTCGATATCGTCGACGACCACGCTCATCCATTTCCGTTGACGGCGGACGTGCTGGACCTCGCCTCGATCGGCCTCGATATCACCGGCCAAGCCGCCGACACCGCCCGGCGGACGGCCCTGGCACCCGGTCGACTGCTCGTCGAGGCGATCCGGGTTCGGTTGGCCGAGTTGCTGGGATGCGCGGTCGCCGACGTGGAGGCGGTCCGCGGACAGGCGGCGCAGGACTGGCCCGGCTACGTGCAGCGCCTGTTCGCCGACGTGGGCGTCGGCGGCCTGCTGGTGGACGGCGGCAACGCACCGATGGACAGCGAAGCGGTCGGTCGGCTCAGCGCGGTGGCCGGGGGGCTGCCGATGTGGCCGATGTTGCGCCTCGAGACGGTGATCGATCCACTGCTCGCCGGCGGAGCGAGCGCCGACGAAGTACTGGAAGCGGTCGAATACGCCGTCTGCGCAGCGGCCGCCGCCGGTGTGGTGGCGTGCAAAACGGTGCTCGCCTATCGCACCGGACTGGCCGTCGACCCCGCCGCGACCCTCCACGACGCCCGCCGCTCCGTCCAGCGACTCGACCGCGCCGCACCGATCCGCCGGCAGGCCAAGCCGCTGCGAGACCTGTTGCTGCGCCGCACGTTCGCCCACTGCGGCGAATTGGACCTGCCCATCCAGATCCACACCGGCTTCGGCGACTCGGATATCCGGCCGGCTGATGCCGACCCGCTCGGCCTCGATGACGTGCTGCGTACGCCCGAAGCTGGACGGGCCAAGGTCGTGCTGATCCACGCCGGCTATCCGTGGCACGAGAAGATCGCCTACCTCGCCGCCGTCCGGCCATCGGTCTGGGCAGAGTTCTCACTGGTGAACCTGCTCAGCCCGGCGACCTCCGCGGAGCGACTGCTCGCGCTGATCGAACTCGCCCCCACCGGGCGGATCCTGGTGGGCAGCGACGGGCACGGCTCGCCCGAAACCCATTGGTTCGCCATCGATGTGCTCCGTCGCGCCTGGGCCACCGTCCGGGACCGACTGGGGCCCCTGACCCGCCGGAGCTGGCTCGACGACGCCGAACGGGCGATCTTTGCCGGCAACGCCGTCGCCGTCTACCGGCTGGACCAGCGGTCTGCCGCGGTCAGTGCACCACGACCCGGCCGGTGATCGACAGCGGCCGGATTCGTACCCAGTGGTCGCGTTGGACCGAGTCGGCCCACGGCCAGACGCCGAGCTTCCTGAGCCGGGCCACCTCTGCGGCGTCGACGACGCTGGAAGCGGTGCCGCTCACCACCACGCTCCAGCCCACCCTGCGGTCCGGGTCGGCACCGTCGACCTCGAAGGCCACCGGGAGTTGCATGTCGGCGGCGAACAACTTGGATCCGGGACTCGTCCGGAAGACCACCGAATCGCCGTCGAGGCCGTGGTTGACCGGGAAGATCTGCGGCTCGCCATTCGTGACGAACGCGATCCGGCCCATTCTGGCGTCCCGCAGCCGGTGCAGACATTCCTCGTGAGGCAGTACCCCCATACCGGAATGGTCCAGCGGCAACTGTGATGTGGTCATGGAGGTTCCTTTCAGCCCGTAGTGCCCGGTTCCCGTCCCGGTTCCAATCGTCGGTCGGCAGGCCCTACCGGACCAGTGGCCAAAGTCCCGTCATCGGGGTGACCACCGGCTCCACTCGGATGGCTCATTGCTGCGTTGAGAACATTGATCCAGAACGGATCGGCACCCGGGCCGGGCAAGATGGAACGGTGATGACCAGACGCAGGTGGCCGGCGCTGGCGGCCGGCGTGGCCGCGGCCTACTGGACGACGATGTGGCCACATTCACAGCTGTTGGGCCGCTTCGCCTATCGCGGCAGCGGCGCCGATCGAACGGTCGCGCTGACCTTCGACGACGGTCCCAACGAGCCCTACACCTCGCAGATCGCCGACTTCCTGGCCGAGCGGGGCGTCCGGGCCACCTTCTTCTCCGTCGGCCGGTGCGTCGAGCGGCATCCGCAGACGACCCTGCGACTGGCCCGCGACGGCCATGTCATTGCCAGCCACGGACTCTCGCACCAGTTCCACAAGGGGTGGGGCCGAGGTGCGCAACAGGCCGAGATCGAACGGACGCAGCAGATCATCGCCGGGCTGATCGGCCGGGCTCCCGCGCTCTACCGCCCGCCGTGGCTGATCCGGACGCCGGGTTTGTTCAAGGTCTTACGGGCAAACAGCCTGATTCCGATTTCGGGGGACTTCTGCCATGCCTTCGAATTCGTCCAGCCCGCTTCCCGGCGCATCGCCCGGCGGGCCCTGGCCAAAGTCAGGCCGGGCGCGATCCTGATCTTCCACGACGGCTTCGACTCCAGGGGCGGCAACCGGTCACAAACAGTCGAAGCCGTCAAGGCGTTCGTCGACAAGCTCATCGCGCGGAAATACCGGTTCACCACCGTCGATGAATTACTGGAAATCCCCGCCTACCAGCGGGAAACCCTCTCCTGATTCACCCCGTCCTGATCGTCCTGATCGGCGTCGCGGACCGGGTCAGGGTTTGAAGTGCCGTGCTGCTCACCCGAGAACCGAGCCAGCACAACAGCTCCGGCCAGAGCGAGCACGAACCCGGAAGCTGCGGCGACGTCATAACCGCTCCGTACCGTGTCACCCAGGAAGGCCAGCCCGACGGCCGCCGGAATCAGGGTGTCGGTGGCGAACGAGATCGCCGAGACCGACGTCACCGAACCGGACTGGAGAGCCATCGCGAACACCACCAGAGCCGCCGCGCCGCTGACGATGATGGTCCAGAAGGTCGGGTCGAAGACCATCCGCCACCACGGATCCGGCACTTGCAAGCTGCGCGCGGCGATCGCGACCGCGGCAAAGCCGAAGCCCGCGGCGAATGCCAGCACCGGTGCGGTGCGGCGACCGAACCGGCGTCCGCGGACACCCGAGGCGACGACCGGCAGGAAGGTCGCGAACAGCACCCAGCGCCATACCGTCGGCAGCGGGTCACCGCTGCCGGGGGCCGCGGACAGGCTGAGCAGAACCAGTCCCGCGCCCGTCACGGCCAGCGCCAGCCAACCGATCCGCGGCAGCCGGCTGCCCATGATCACCGCGATGACGGCCGTGACGCCGACGCTGGCGGCGAGCACCGCCTGGACCACGAACAGCGGCAGAAACCGCAGGGCGAGAAGGGCTCCGAGAAAGCCGATTCCGTCGAGCGCCAACCCGATGAAGTACAGGGGCTGCCGGGCCAGACCGGTGAGCGCGGATGCTCCCCCACCGCGGGCACCCGACCGGTGGACCGCAACCGACTGCATGACCGACGCCGCCCCGGTGGCCAGGGCCGCACCGAAGGCCAGCAGCAGTCCGACGATCACCCGGTCAGTGTCGCACCCGGGGACCGGCGTGCGCCCACATCGCGGCGCACCCGGGAACCGGCGTGCGCCCACATGGCCGGGTCCGATCAACCCGTCAGGACTGGTCCATCCGCGGGAACACCACCTCCCGGGCGATGAGCAACAGGGCCGCCGCGGCCGGGATCGCGACCAGGGCGCCGATGATGCCGAGCAGGGCGCCCCCGATCAGCACCGCCACCACCGTCACCAGGGCCGGCACCTCCACGGCCCGGCCGATGATCCGCGGGACCAGCAGATAGTCCTCGCCCAGCCGGTAGACGACGAAGAAGGCGATCGTCGCCAGGCACAACGCCAGCGACACGGTCAGGGTGACCAGGGCGACCACCGCGCCGGCAATCGTCGATCCGACAACCGGGACCAGGTCGAGCAGCGCCACCATCAGCGAGAGCAGCAGCGCATAGGGCACCGAGAAGGCCATCAGCCAGCCGAAGGTCAGTGCGCCCGCGATCAGCGAGATCACCAGGTTGCCCAGCACATAGACGCCGACCTTGGCCAGGATTTCGTCGCCCATCAGGATCGCCCTCGGCCGGCGGGTGTGCGGCACCATCCGATAGATGACCGCCCGTATCCGCGGCATGTCCGCCAGGAAATAGGCAGTCAGCACCAGGACGATGAGCGAGTCGGCCAGGGCGCTGAACACCGCCTTCCCCGCCCCGAGCAACGTGTTGACGGTGCCGGCACCCGGTGATGCAGCCAGAGTCTTCAGTTTGTCGACGAGCTGGAAGCGGTCGTTGAGCCGGCCGATGAAGGTGCTGCGGTCCTGGGCCTGCTGGAGATATCCCGGGGCGTTCTTGACGAGCTGTTCGCCCTGGGTCACCAGGGCCGGGATGGCGGCAGCGATGAACCCGCCGATGGTGCCCAGAATCAGCACCAGCATGATCAGTACCCCGGCCCAGCGGGGAAGGCCCCGCTTGACCAGCCACGCAACCGCCGGTTCCATTCCCACCGCGAGGAACATGGCCAGCCCGAGCAAAATCAGCACCGGGCCCGCTGACAGGAGTAGCCGAACCGCTCCGTAGGTGACGGCGACCCCGGCGGCCGCGGTCACTCCGATGAAGAACGGCGATCGCCGGTCGAACCGGGGGCCGAGCCGGCCCATCGGCTCGTCGTCCGTCCTGATCTTCGCGGCCAGAGCTTCGGCCCCCGCGACGGGCCCGGCGGGGCCCGCGTCGTGCTGCGCGATCGGGTCGTGGTGGCCCGGCTCGGAGGGCAGGTCCTCCAGCGTTCTGTCCGCCGCCGATTCGGCCGGAGCGGCCGAGCCCATCGGTGTACTCACGGAATGACCAACTTTCTCCCCCAAGGTGCCCGTCGGACGGCGCGGCGGCGGCAGGGCCGTCCGCGGCGTCCACTGTAGATCCCGGGGGTCGACCTCCGCCGGGCAGATTTGCAGACCCTGCGAGGTAGATCCCGCCGCTGTCGGCCCCGGGGCCGACAGGCCGGTCAAATCGCACCGAAGAATGTCGATCAGTCGGGTGACGGCGCTACGATGAGCGGCGTGAAAGGAATTAGAGCACAGGCCGATGAGGAGCCGCGGAGCGAAAGGCCCGTCGAGTCCGGCCGCGGCGCATTCGACCTCGATGACCTGTGCGATCCGGTAACGCCGGGGCCCACCCCGGCCACCAATCCCCGAAACTTCACCGAAATTTTCCGTTTCAGTGTTGTTATCCCGGCGTTCAACGAGGAAATGTATCTGGGTGACTGCCTGAGCTCCCTGCAGAACCAGGACTATCCCGGGTATTTCGAAATCATCGTCGTCGACAACAACAGCAGCGATCAAACTGCGCTGGTGGCCAAGCGGGCAGGCGCCACGGTGGTCTTCGAATCCGTCCCGGGAGTGTGTCAGGCACGGCAACGCGGAACCGAAACCGCTCAGGGCGAGATCATCATCTCGACCGATGCCGATACCGTCTTCGACCCAGGGTGGCTGTCCAGGATCGATCAATCTTTCGCGGACAACCCGACGTGCGTGGCAGTCGCCGGCCCGTGCTACTTCCACGACGGACCGAAATGGGGTCTATATCTCCAAAAAGGACTGTTCGGCGTTGTCAGCTTGGTTCAACGGCTCACCGGTCACGTGATCTACGTGACGGCCACGAATTTCGCTTTTCGGAAGGACCAGTGGACCGGCTACGACACCAGGCTGACCCAGGGCGGCGACGAACTCGACCTGTTGCGCAAATTGCAGAAGCGTGGCCGGGTCGTGTACGACGGCCGGAACAAGACCAACACCTCTGCCCGTCGAATGGAGAAGGGGCTGCTGTACAACCTCACCGTCTCGTTCTTCTTCTACTACATTCTCGGGTACAACCTGAACCGAATTTTCGGCCGCCCGATCCTGGGAATGGCTCCCGCCTTCCGCCGCTCGGCGGACGGCTCCGGCATCGAACGCTGCTGAAACAGCCCGGTCGGGCAAATTAGGAGCCGGCACACAGGTGACCCGGGGCTAGCCGTCCAGGGTCAGGACGACCGACGCCAGATGAGGCGGTGGACGCCAAGGTATTTCGGCAGTGAACGCAGCCCGGGAATGTACGGAATGAAGATGAAGATCAGCGTCAGGACCGCCATCAGGCCCCAGACCAGCGCATCGGCGTTGTCCGAGCTGGCGAAAGGCTCGACCTGATACCAGAACGTGTACAGCCACATCCAGGGCTGACCCGGGTAGTTCCCGGTTTCGTTCATCATTCCCCACTGGTCACCCCCGAGGTGTTCCGCGCGCGCCTGGTCTTCGAGGTAGGCGCCGTCGGCGAGCAGCAGCAGCGGCTTCGTCCCGTTACTGGTGTAGAAGGTTCCGCTGGTGGTCAGCAGCCCTACCAGGGATCCCGTTCCGGCCAGTGCGAGGAACTTGGCACCCAGTGCCGGGACCGGTCCGTACTCGCCCTTCGCAGCCTGCGCCGGATCACCGTCCGGAGCGGCTGCTATCGCATCGGAATAGTCGCTCGCCCACTTGGTGCGTTGGTCGTCGGCAGCGGCATCCCAGTCCTTGAGCGCGGCGGTCAGCGCCGCGTCGCCGGCCACCGTACGCAGCGGCGTCAGGACCAGGTCGTTCGCACTGTCGACCGGAGTTCTGATCCCGCCCAGTTTCTGCATCGGCACCGGACCGAGCTTCTGCCCCTCGGCCGCACTGTTGTAGGGCGGCCCGTACGACGCGCTGGTGCTGGTCCCGGCGAGTTCCGCGGTGGCAGTGGCCACGACGTCGGCCGGGGCTGCCTGCGCCCAGTTGGCCAGGGTCAGCGCCTTGCGGTCCGGCGAGGAGAAAACCGCCGCGAGCAGCAGGGTCAGCAGCCCGACCACCGCCAGCGCGATCACGAACTCTTTGACCAGGTCGTAGGACCTGGTCGGGAACAGATGCGAATCCGGGGTCGTGTCCCGCGAATTCTTTTCGTGCCTGATCGGGGTCCGGGTACTCATGACGACCTTCCCAGCATCGACGGTTCGAGAACCGGCACGTCGTCGTGCTGACCGACGTTGGTCGGTGCGGCAGAACCATTGCCGGTACCGACAGCGGTCGCGGCCACCGGCGCACTGCCCGCGACGTCACCGGTCCCCCCGGGTGGAATGGCGTCGAATGGCGGGACCACACCGTGCCGCCGGACCAGGATCACGTGCAGCACCACCAGAACGCCGACCAGAAGCGGCAGCAACATCACGTGCCACAACAACATCTGACCGGTGTTCAGGACGTTGAAGGTCCCGCCGATACCGACCGAGTTGAGGCCGTCCTTGGCCTGGGTGGATATCCACTGCGAATCGAAATTCGTCTGCGAGAGATAACCGGTGAAGGCGGCACCGATCGAGCCGATGAAGCAGACCGCGCCGGTAATCCAGGTGAGCGCCCGGCGCCCCCGCCAGGCGGCCATGAAGAACTTGCCCCACAGATGGACGACCATGAACATGAAGAACAATTCGACGCTCCACAGGTGTGTCGAATTGACGAAATGACCCACCGATGACTCATGCCACCAGGCAGCCCCGCCGATCGACAGCACCAGACCAGAAACAACGACGTAGATCAGCGCCGCCAGGCAGGCGACGCCGAAGACGTAGATCCAGGACTTGACGTAGGCCGGCTGCCGGTCGGGGAGCAGCTGACCCTTCGGCACCGTTCGGGTCAGCCGGTCGCGGAGTGAGACAGTCCAACTCCCGCCGTCTGACGGCCCTGCTGGACTAGCGTGCGAGGTCATCGCTGCCTCCGTGACCGGGGGCGGCATCGGCGCTGTGCGGGAAGGGCACGGTCACCGCCAGGGCGAACAGGATCACCATCACAATGAGGACGATCAGGTTGGGCAGTGAGATCTGCAGAACTCCCCACTGCAGAAACGTGGCCGGGGAGTCGGTCATGACGAAACCGCCTGTTTTGCGGGTGACGTGCTCATCTGGAGTCTCCTTCTGTCGTACCCGATTAGACCGATCCGCCGGGCAGCGCCATAGGGCCTTTGGTCCCGCAGAGTCGGGACCAAGGGAACCGAAATGTGCTTGACCAGGGCGTCGGTGAGCACGTTCGACCGGGCCGATGCCCTCCGCAGTGCTCGATGGTCGACTCGATCGTTCCGGTCTTCTCCATCCCGCCCAGCCCGATCGCGGGCGGGTCGGGCGCCCTCACCAGCCGGACTTGGAGACCTGTCCGGCGTCCGAGCAGCGGTTTCGTGGTCCGAGGGTCAGCCCGGGTAGACCGCGCAGTAGGGGGTTGGGGTGAATCCCCCGGGGACGAACTGGTGCAGGGCGATGCAGACAGTGGCACCTGGCAGCCAGGCGACCGGCCTCGAGGTCGGCAGGGTTGCGGGGCCGTTCGCGTCGAAGGTGACCTGGAACCCGTGTTTGGTCCCGTTGCGCGGATACGCCCGGTCCACATCCGGTCGCGGGAGACCGGCCATGATGTTGGCGACGAAGAGCCGGCCCGTGGAGGCGTACGGACCGGAGACACCCAGCAGGCCGAGTTCGGTCGGCGACAGGGCGTCGAACGGATCGAGTGCCCAACCGGTGGCGATCCGCTTCGTCGGATCTTTCGGGTCCACCGTGATCGAGTCGATGTGACCGATCAACGCCCCCGGTGATACCCGGACGATGAGCTTGCAGCCCAGCAGGACGTTCTGACCGGGGCCTTGATTGATGCCGTAGGCGCACAGCTGGTGGACCCCTCGGCCGGGGGGCGCGTGCACAGTCGCCAGGAACCCGGTCCTCGGGCCGAGGGCCGGCAGGACCTTCGCAACATCGTTTCGCAGCAGGCCGGTCGCCGCCGACACCGCGATCTTGCCGTCGAGATAGACGTGAACCCGAATTCCGGCAGGGCCCGCGTCCACATCGCCGGCCCAGCCGCCGAGCAGCAGATCATCGGCCGGGGCGTTGTATGCCAGCGAATCGACATGACCCAGCGGGCTGCGTGGAACACTCGCCGATGCCGTCTGGGCCGGGGCGAGCAGCAGCCCGCCGACCAATCCGACCAATCCGACCATCGATGACAACCTCGACGACATAAGGCGGGATCGCACAGGCTTTCTCCTCAATTTGTGGTCGACTGATTGCCGTAGGTTACCGAGCGACGCTGCGCAGTGCGCGTTCAGCCGGCAAAAAGAGCCGGTGTCCCGCGGCGCCGGTCGCGACCGGGACGAATCAGAGCTGGTCCCAGACCGCCGGCGCCCGGCGCCGGGCGAGGTCGTCGGAGAGTCCGGCGAGCACGACGAACTGCTCGAGAACCCGGTGGAGCACGTCGACCTCCGTGGACCCGGCGGCGGCGCGTAGACGATTGTCGATGTCGGCACCGATCAGAATGGCGGTGGCCATGGCGGCCCGCCCCCGGTCGGTGAGCTCCAGCAGCTTGGCCCGCCCGTCGGTCGTCGACCCGGTCCGCCGGAGCAGCTCCTTGGCCGCCATCTCGTCGACGATCTTGGCGGCGGACTGCTTGGTGACAGCAAGTCGCGAGGCCACTTCGGTCAGCGTCAACGGCTTGTCCCTCAGCGCCCGGAACACCACGCCGAACGGGGGCCGCAATTCTCCGAAGCCTCTGCCGGTCAGCTCTGCGTGGAGCAGGTCGACGAACGAGCGCAACGCCAGGGTCAGCAGGATCCCGAGGTCTGCGCCGCGTTCCTCGTCCATGTTTCCCGATTCTGGTCCGGTTGTCGTCGTTGACCGACATCGTCAGCTATGGTTGACTATATTAGTCAGCACAGGCTGACGATGTATCAGGAACCGTACCCGTAGGAGGACCCGATGTACATACGCCCCCGACCCGACTCGCCGACCCACGAACTGCCCGGCGCATCTTTCACCTCGCTGGCCACGCCGACCACCGGCAGTTTCGACACCGCGGTGTGGGAAGTGCAGCTCACCCCCGGGCACGCGCCGACCACGCATGCGTTGACCCGGCAGGAAGTATTCATCATCACTGCTGGGCAGGGACTGGCCACGATTGCCGGCGACGTCCATCCGCTGACCAGCGGCGACGTTCTCGTCGTCCCGGCCCACACGGCGTTCTCGCTGCAAGCGGGCCCCGGGGGCGAACTCGTCGCGCTGTGCTGTTTCCCGACCGACGGCAAGGGCATGATCGGCGATGCCGAGCCGTTCACTCCGCCGTGGGCGCAGTGAACGCCGGGATTGCGCAGGCGCCGTGAATGCAGGTCAGCCGGCCTGACCTTCGGCCTGGAAGTCGGCCAGCTGGCGGATCGGGGCGGGCGCCTTCCGATCGTCCCGCAGCGTGAGCTCGGTGAGGTAGCCGGCCATTCCGCCGGGCGCCCGGCCCGTCGTTCTGGCGCTGGTCAGCACCGGACTCGAGGCGGTCCTGACCACCCGGCCGCCCATCAGCGCGATCCGGTCGGCCAGCATGACGTCCTCGTGGACAGCCACCGGCTGAAACCCGCCCACCTGGCGATACATCGCGGTGCGTACGCCGAGGTTGGCGCCGTGCACGTGGTGATGTCCGTCGGCGAGGTGGTGAGCAGCCTTCCAGCGACGCAGCAGGTGGGCAGAGAGTTCCGCCGGGTCGGGACTCACCAGACCGAGCAGCAGATCGGTGTCGTCGCCGGCATGGCGGAGTTGGGTGACGAGCCAGTCGGCGGGGACCGCCGAATCGGCGTCGGTGCAGGCGATCCAGTCGGGCCTCGGGCGCTTGTCGGCGTGGTCCGCTAGGAGATGGTCGATTCCGGCCGCCCGGGCCGCGCCGACGTTCCCCTCGTCGGAAATCAAGACCTCGAAGGCCGGCCAGTCGGCCAGCAGCGACTCACTTGCGTCGGTGCAACGATCGAGCACCACAACCATCCGTGTCGCGTTGACGCCGGCATCCCCTGCCCGCAGGAAACTGTCGGCGGCCATCAGGGCATTCAGGCAGCGCGGCAGCCTATCCGCTTCGTTGCGCGCCGGGACCACCACGGCCACCGTGGGTGTCGCCTCCCATCCGTTCGCCGGATCGGTAGCCCGATGCCTGCTCACGCCAGGCCCGCAGCTCGGGCCACCGAAACGACCGGGGCCCGCAGGTACACGTCCAGCAGGAAATCCTCCTCGCGGTGCTCGGCGAGCAGGCCGAGTGAAGGAGCGGCGCGCAGCGCCCGGTGGACGTCGTCGCCGCGCAACGGATAGTCGGCCACCCGGTGCCGCCAGTGGCAGGCCACCAATGCCCCCTGCGGCGAGAGGGACGCTGCCGCCCGCTCGACGAGCACCCGCAGATCCGCTGCGCTGCAGTAATAACCGACCTCGGAGAGCACGACCAGGTCGAATTCACCGACGGGCCACTCCTGCGGGATGCGACGCTGCTCGAATCGGACGCCGTCGTTGGCGGCCAGCCGCGCACGGGCCGCTGCCAAAGGTCGGGCCGAGATGTCGGTGGCCAGGAGTTCGTCGCACCGCAGAGCGAGCTCGGCGGTCAACACGCCGATCGAACAGCCCGGCTCGAAGGCCCTGGCAAAGCGTTCCCTGGGCAATGAAGCCATTGTCAGGGCCCGTTTTCTCTTTTCGTACCAACGGCTCTCGAAACCCCACGGATCCTCGCCATCGGCATAGAAGTCGTCGAAGAACCCCTGCGGAAGACTGGTGCTCCTCGCCGGCTCCGCAGCCGTCACAAAAATCTCATAGGGCCGGCGGAAATGTTCGGCAAAGGCCGGCGAGACTACTGCCTCATCCCCCGGCAGCTGCGAGAGCGGTTCGACCTGGCTTCGATGGCACTGCAACGCAGCTTCTTTCGCCCTCCTCCCGGCCGGCCCGAGGTCCAATCTGACGAGCTCGGCGGGGAGGTCGGCCGGACTCCCCCAGTGCCAGGCCCAGATCGGGTATTCCAGCAGTCGTGCTCCGGTCTCGTCCGCCGCGAGCGCGGCCGCAGCTCCAGCGGCTTCATGGTCCGGATGCCCGTCGCCCCGCCATGGCGCGACCACCAGGGTCATTCCCGGATCGATCGAAAGGTGGGTCGACGGATTGACCGCAGGCGCGATCGATTGCCTGATGGCGGCGGCGAGTACGCCGCGATGGTCGGTCAGCCGCCCGTCGGGCAAGGAGAGCAACCGGACGGCGGCGGTCGGCGCGACGGCGCCGAGGGCGGCGAAGACCTCTGCCCGGCGCAATGTTTTCAGTTGCTGCGCCGAGTGGGTGGTCGACTCCGGGTGTGATCCCTCGCCCAGGGTGGCGATCAGCACCACTATGTCGATGCCCGCCGCGGCAGCCGTGGCGAGAATACCGGCGGCGCCTAGGCTTTCGTCGTCCGGATGGGCGGCCACCACGACCAGTCGGGCTACTCCGGCCAGCGTCATCTGGGGTGCGGTGGTCAACTCGGCGGCCGCCACCCAGGAGGATTCCGGCGTTCCGCTGTCCCGGTGATCGAATTCTCTGACCGCAGGGGCGGTGACCGGTTCGTGCGCTCCACGCACAGCGGAAGGGGTCACCACGGCCGCCCCCCGGCAAGCAGCGCTCGTCCCAGCGCGGCATCGTCCCGCTCGGCGTGATGCTGGCGAAGGTAGATCTGGAGATCGGCGACCCGGCGGGCGTGGTCCTGGTCGAGCGCGAGGGGAGCAGGGCCCAGGGCGTGGCCCGATCGGGTGAGCACGGACTCCGCCGCTCCGGCGACCACCCCGCGAACCTCGGCCGCCAGTACCTCGCCCGCCGGACCGTCGGCCAGCCCCCCGTCGATCTGCCGGGCCGCTTCGGCGAGCACGGTGCGGGCCCCGGTCAATGCGAGATCAACGGCGCCCAGATGCATCTGGGCGATCTGATCCGCCGGCCGGGCGGCGGAGCCCGGATCCTTCGAGGCGTACATCGAGGCGTACATAGAACGGGCAACACCGACTGCGCCACCGAACCAGCAGGCGGCGACACCCGCCCCGCCCCAGGCGAATCCGGATCGCCGGAGGTACCAGTCGTCCTCGCCGATCGGAACCGCCGGGGTGGAGTCGAGGGCGATCGAGCCGGACGTGACGTCCGAAAGGCCCCGGGACGCCCACCCGCCCTTGGCCGCAACGACTGTGCCGTCACCCAGCGCGATGGCGAACAGGCGCCGCCGCCCGTCACCGGTGTGTGCGGTGATCAGGGCGTGGCTGAGCCGGCCGGCCAACGAACACCACGGCTTGGTGCCGCTCAGCCGCCAGCCACCCGGACCCCCACCTGAGGCGTCGACCCGGACGCCGGGACCTTCCGCCGCGAAGACGCCCCAGGTCGAGCCGGGGCCGGCGCCGATCGGGGCAAGGTCGGTGCCGGGGTCGACGTCCGCCTCCGCGAGGATCGCCAGGGCGTCGAGATGTGCCTCGGCGACCCTGGCGGCCGTCAGGTCGGCGGCGGCGGCGGTGGCCAGCATCTCCCACCGGCGCGCGGTGGCTCCCGAGCCCGGTAGCGGTGCAAGACCGCCCAGCATCCTGGCGAAGTCGATACCGGCGGTGGCGTCGCCTGCAACCCGTGCAGACTTCTCCGCAATGTCGAGGTGCTCGATTCGCCCCTCCTCGGCTCCACCGGAGGCTCGCCGATGGCCGGCGCCGATGGCCACGTGCATGGACCCGGACGAGCCGGCAACGGGTCCGCTTCGATCCGTAATTGTCCCGACCCCTGATCGTCGTGCCTGGACGCCACGGAGGGGCCAGACGGTTGATGACGGCCGGATTGCCGTGGTGCTTCTCGGACTGATCTCGCCGCCTAGGGGCCAATTACCCCCTTCGCGGCGCGGTCAACCACCCCGCCCGGGCCCACCCGCGGTCGCGCCGGCCCTCCATCCCGCTGGTGGGGCGAATGTGCATGACTTGCGGCAAGGCCGTTCGGCGATCTGCCACCACCTTCGAACCGTCCGCGTCTGACTGATCACAAGCCGTTACAAGAACGAGGAGTTCATCTACTCTGAGTTAGACAGGCTTACTTTGAGTAAGCGCTCCGAGGCATGACCGCCCTGCAGTGAGGAACACGTAGTGAGGCACACCATGAGGTCCATCGCCATCGCCCGAAAAGTCTTGCTGCTCTCCGCCGTGCTGGCCACCGCCACGCTCGGCTTCGGGGTGGGCGTTGCGGGCGCCGCGACAGTTGACAGCCCACCGGTCTCGGCATCCCCTTCGGTCAGTCCCTTGGTCAACCCCCGGGTCAGTATTGCAACGGCGTCCACCGGACGGCTGACCGCACTCACCGCCCAGGCGTTGCACCAGAGCACGCTGGGCGTCATGTACCTCTGGGGCGGTGGCCACGGAACACTGCCCGCTCCATTGGCCAGCAGGGTCGATTGCTCCGGCTTCGTCCGGGAAATGTACTACTCCGCCTTCGGTGTCGACATCGGGAGCGGAAGTGGCGACTGGATGATCCGGCTCTCCGGAAGATTCACCAGGACGGTCGCGCCCGTCCCCGGTGATGTGGCCCTCTTCGGCACCGCAGGCAGAGCGCCCGCCTACCATGCCTCCGTCTACATCGGCGTCCAGGCGAACGGCTATCCGGCCGGCGTCGCGGCAGTCGCCACCGGCCAGCCGATCAGAATCCAGCAGTGGTACGGCTCATACAGCCAAAATCTGATGGGCTACTGGCACTACAACGGAGCCACCCCTGCGAACACCTCTCCCGTCCAACCGCCTGTCCAGCCGGCGATGAAGGGCCATTTCGACTCGGCGACCGGCATTGTCGGCGGACTGGTCATCGGGGGCTGGGCGCTGGACCCGCAGCGGTCGGCCGCCCCAACCACGATCGCAGTGTCCGTCGACCGGGGCGCACCGCTGATTCTGCAGACGAGCCTGCTCAGGCCGGATGTGAACGCCGCCATGGGGTCCACCGGTCAACACGGTATCCGCACGGCGTTCGCCGCAGTTCCCGGAAGTCATACCGTCTGCCTCACCGCGCAACCGGCGGGCACCTCCAGCATCGTCGCCGACCTCGGTTGCAAAACTGCTGTCGTACCGCGCCAGGTGAACGGCGTTTTCGACCGGGCCGTCGGTGGCACCCTGACCGTCGTAGTCTTCGGCTGGGCGTTCGATCCCAACAACCCGGCGGCCAGCAGCACGGTCCGGCTGACCGTGGACACGCTCGTTCCGGTGACGTTCGGCGCTGCCGCGGCCCGGCCCGATGTCGATCGGGCGCTTGGGATCCTGGGCAATCACGGTTTCAGCGGGCAGTTGGCCGCGATACCCGGCGCGCACACCATCTGCGCGACGTCGCTCCCGCTGTCGGCGACCTCTTACGAAAAGGCTCTGGGCTGCAGGGTTGTCACCGTCACCGGCTGACCGTCACCGGCCCACCGACACCGGACTATTTGACCGCACCGGCGGTCAGGCCGCCGACGAGCCGCTTCTCGATGAGCGCGAACAGCACCGCCACCGGCAGGATCGCCACCACTGAGACGCCGAAGATGTACTGCCAGTCGGCGCTGTACTGGCCGAAGAACCGCGGCAGTGAAACGGTGAGTGGTTGTTTGCTGTTGCTGGTCATGATCACCGATGCGGCAGCGTATTCGTTCCATGAGGACACGAAGACGAAAATGATCGCCGTGACGATTCCCGGCCAGACCAGCGGCAGCGAGATCTTGAACAGCACAGCCAGTTTGCTCGCACCGTCGATCACGGCGGCTTCGTCGATCTCCTTGGGCACCGAGCCGAAGAATGCCTGCATGATCCACACGGCGAATGCCAGGTTGAATGCCCCGTTGATCAGAATCATCGCAAACCAGGTGTCGTTGATCCCCAGCTGCAGCATTTCCCGGAACAGCCCGACGGCCAGTACCGTCGGTTGCAACATCTGCGTGATGAGCACCAGCACCATGAAGGCCAGCTTGCCGGGGAACTTGAACCGGGCCGTGTAGTAGGCCGCGGGTGTCGCTGCCACCAGGACGAGCAGGGTGGCGAAGACCGAGATCACCGCGGTGGCGAGAAGACCCTGGGCGGGTTGGACATTCGAGCTCCACATCGAGACGTAATTGTCGAAGTGGAAGGCGCCGCCGAAATAGGTGGGCGGGATCTTCGTGATTTCCGGCTGGGATTTGAGCGACCCGAACAGCATGATCACGTACGGCGCAACGAAGACCGTGAAGATGATCACCGCCCCGATCGCGGTGGCCACGGGATTGGGCGGTCGGTCCACACCGGTAGTGCGACGGCGGGGCTTCGCCGGAGCGGCGCCGGCAGCAGCGTCGTTCTGTGACAAGCGGGTGGTGGTCGTCATCAGCGCTCCCTGGTTGGTCTGACGGCCGCAAGGTAGACGGTGATGATGATCAACACGACGATGAAGTTGATCACCGACAGTGCCGACGACACGCCCGGCCCCAGGGTCGTCTTGTATTTGAAGATCAGGGTCGTGGTGATATCGCCGTCGTACCCCGGGGCCTCCTGCAGAATTTTCAGGATCGGCAGGGAATTGAACACGTTGATGATCATGATGAGAGTGGCCACCGAAATCGCGGGTCTCAGGATCGGCAGGACGATCTTGAAATAGCGGGCGGCCGATCCCGCCCCGTCCATGTGCGCCGCCTCGATGATGTCGTGCGGCACCGCCTGCAGACCCGCCAGAATGGTGTACGTGGTGAACGGCAGCGAGACGAATATGGCCACGACGACGGCCACGATGAATGCCGATGTCGCCGTCTTGGTGAACCCGACCGGATGGGACAGCACACCGATGTCCACCAGAAACTTGTTCATCAGACCGTAATCGGGGTTCAGCCCGTACAGGAAGATCGAGGTGGTCATGACCACCGATGCCGCCCAGGGCACGATGACTGCGAGCCGGACGATCTTGCGGCCCCGGAAGGTCTTGTTCAGAAACTGGGCCAGGGCCATCGCGATGATCATCGTGACCACCACGACCACGGTCACCCAGACGAGAGTGTTGAGCAGCACCCGGCTGAAGTCGACCCCCGGATAGGTCAGAGCGGTCCGGAAATTGCGCCAGCCGGCCGCGCCGGTCTCCACCCCGATCTTGGTGAATTTCCGAAAAGAGGTATAGATCATGTATCCGGCCGGGTAGAGCACTATGACAAATATCAGCAGCAACGCGGGCGCCAACCATCCAAGCGCGGCGAGCAGATCCCGCCCCCGACCTGGACGCTTGGCCGTACCCCGGACCAGCAGACCGGACATCGGAAATACCTCTCGTCGAAAAGGGAACTCCGTCAACACCGACAAGGAGCACGGGCGGGACCGCGGCGTTCGGGTGGGCAAGAAGTCCGCCGACCCGAACGACCGCAAACCCGGTGATTCGACAATCGCAATTCGATACTGCCCGGTGGGCCGGCTCAGCCGCCGGCGGCCACCTGGGCCTGGATCTCGGCGAGGGTGTCCTTAGCCGACTTGGTGGCGATCGCACCCGCGTTGGCCTGCAACGAATCCTGCAGCGTCTTCCAGTCGGGGTTCGCCTGGGGAAGGAAGCGGACGGAGGGCAGCGCGTCGTAGAACGGCTTGTTGTCGGGCGTCGCGGCCTGCTGGAACTTGATCGCCCCCTGGGTCACCGGGAGCAGACCGGTGCCGGCGGCCCACTTCTGGTAGACCTCGGGCCTGTACATGTAGTCCAGAAAGGCCTTCGTCGCCTTCTTTCGGCTGTCGTCCTTGTTGTTGAAGGCGACGATGAAGTCGGTGACACCCAGCGACACCTTGGTTGCGCCGTCCTTGCTCGGCGCCGGGGTCAGCGCCATCTTGATGTTGGGGAACTTCTTCCGGGTTTCGCCTACCAGACCCGGGTGCGTGACGTACATGCCGAGCTTGCCCTGGTTGAACAGGTCGGCGACGGCCTGCCGATTGGTCGCTCCCGGGTTGGGCTGCGTCGCCTTTCCGTCGATGAATGCTTTGATCTCGTCGAACGCCGCGACATTGGCATCGGAGTTCGCCACGACCTTTCCGGAGCCGTCCACCCAGTCGCCCTTGTTGCCCCAGATCCACAGGCTGGCCTCGACCTGGGCCTCTTCCTTGCCCAGTGGCAGGCCGTAACCGTAGACACCGTTGCCGAGTTTTTCGATCTTCTGTGCGTCGGCGAGCAGTTCGTCCCACGTCTTGGGCGGTGAAGAAATGGCCGCCTGCTTGAACAGGTCGGTGTTGTAGACCATCGTTCGGGCCGAGGCGATATCCGGCGCCGCCCACTGGACCCCGTCGCTGCCCTTGCCATTGGCGGCAAGGCTGGGCACGATGGTCGACATCGTGTCGGCGCTCATCACCTCCGAGATCGGGTACAGGAGCTTGTTCTTCGCGTAATCGGCGAAGCTGTTGTCGTTGAGGATGTCCGGGAGGTCATTGCCCTGGATGCGGGTCTGGATCTTGTCGCTGAAGCCGTCCCAGGACTCCATCTGCAACGCTACTTTCACATTCGGGTAGAGCTTGTTGTAGCCGGCGATGATGGCTTCCCAGTCAGATTTCGACGAATCCGCATAGCTGGGAGCCAGAATGGAGAGCTTTGTGGACAGCCCGGGGTCCGGCGCTGTGCCGTCCGATGACCCCGTGGCAGAAGCCAGGGACGAGCTCTCCGAAGCAGGGACCGCAGCTGACGACGCCGCTCCGGACCCGCCCGAGGCGGCCGTATCGACGGACGAAGCGGCGCCCGATCCGGCGGACGTCGAAACGGCCGCGGTACTGCTCGATCCCGACGACGAGCCGGCGGTGCTGCTCGACCCGCAGGCAGCCAGGGTCAGGCTGCCGACGAGCGCGAGCGCCGCCAGGGTGACGGTCTGCTTCATGTACTCCTCCATGCTGTGGCGGTGAACCCGGGCGGTTGTCCGGCCGGAGTCTTTCGTGGGGATGACTGAGGTGGGGATGACTGAGGTGGGGATGACTGAGGTGGGGTGACTACTGTTGACCCGCTTCGGATTCGACTTTCGTCAGGGCGATCTGGATTCCACCGAGCACCCCCGCCCGGGCACCGAGAGTGCCTGCCCTGACGTCGATCCGGCTGCCGATCTGCGGGCGGGTATATCGGTTGATCGAGGACTGCACCGCGTCGAGTACCAACTCCGGCGACAGCATCATGGCGCCGCCGAGGACGACTGCCTCGGGGGCGACGGTGTTGCACAGGTCGGCAACCGCCCGGCCGACCGCCAGACCGGCGTCGGTGACCACCCGCGCCGCCGCCCTGTCCCCGGAGGCGACCAGGTCGGCGAGGTCCGCAGCCGTGGTCACCGACGGGTAGATCGCCTGCAGCACATCAAGAGCCGCCGGAACCGAGGCCACCGTCTCGAGACATCCGCGATGTCCGCACCGGCAGACCTCGCCGTCCTCCCTGACCTGGACGTGGCCGATTTCGCCGGCGGCTCCGTGCAGCCCCCGGTACAGCCGGCCATCGACGATCAGACCCGCGCCGATGCCGGTGGACACATTGACGAAAAGCACGTTCTGACAACCCCGGGCGGCGCCGAGTGCCTGCTCCCCCCAGGCCGCCAGATTCGCATCATTTTCGGCCTCGGTCGGAATACCCGTTCGCCCGGTGAACCATTGCGCCGGGTTGAGCCCCTGCCAGGCAGCCATCCGGTGCGAGACCGACAGCAGTCCGTCATCGGTATCGACGATGCCGGGCAGCCCGACCACCAAACAGCGCAAGGCTTTTCGATCGAGCGCACAATCCTCGATGAGCCGGTACAGCGATTCGGTGGCCCGTTCGAAGGTTTCCCTCCCGTCGCGCAGTGCGGCGATCGACGACTCGCCGCAGATCCGGCCGCTCAGGTCCGCGACCGCCACCCTGACCGTCGAGGCACCCAGATCCATTGCGGCGACCAGTTCATTGGTCGGCGCCAGGCGCAGCAGCCGACCGGGCCGGCCGGTTCGGCCGGTACCGCGGTCGTCCCGACTGGTTTCCGCGATCACGCCGTCCCCGGCAAGCTCGGAGACGAGGCTGGAGATGGTCGTCCCGGACAATCCGGTGACCCTGGCCAGTTCGGCGCGACTGATCTCGCCGGTCCGCCGGAGCGCGTGCAGAACCCGGGCCCGATTCGTGGAGCGCAAGGCGGCCAGGCCCTGGCGCACCGGTTCCGACGACATCGGAAAATAGTGACGGATCGGCCCAGGTTCGTCAAGACTTAGCGGGAACTTTGTAATTTTGGCACAGGGGATTGCCTCTTCACGGATGAACTCACTGCAGATCTGGTTTCAGTATCATGATCTTGCCGGTGAAGCTTCGCCGGCAGCGCCCGTTCGACCGGAATCCGGCGAAACCAGAGGCGGGGGTGAAGAGCGGTCACCACGCTGATCCCGGCCGATCTGACCCCTTCCGACCGGGTGGCCGCCGGTCGGCCGGAGCGTTGGGGTGCGGTCCCAGGCGTGCAGTGCCGCCCCGATCACCCCCGCCAGGTCACCGAGCACGGTGACGTCCAGGGGTGGCGCCGGACGGAAGGTCAGCCTGGTGGGCAACGCTGCGGTGAGCGGTGACAGCAGGGTGTCCCCGGCGAGCGAGAGTCCACCGCCGATGACTATCCGGCCGGGATCGATGAGCGAGGTGACCATCGCCAGGCCGTCGGCCAGGGCATCGATCGCCTCGGCCCAGATCCTCACGGCCAACGAATCGCCCTGCCCGACAAGCTCGACGACCCGGGCCGCGCTGACGACCGAGCCGCGCCCGGTGCTGTAGCGGTCGGCAATCCTGGCCGCCGAAGCAATCGCCTCCAGGCAACCGCGATTTCCGCAGGCACACAGCGGGCCGCCCGGCCGGACCACCAGGTGGCCCACCTCGCCGGCCTGCCCCGTAGCCCCATCGTAGATCTGCCCCTGCTGACAGAGGGTTCCGGCAATCCCGGTGCCGATCGAGACGAAGAAGACCGATTCGACACCGGAGCCCGCGCCGACTCTGGCTTCGGCCAGACCGGCCAGCCGGACATCGTGACCAACCGCGACGGGCAGGCCGAACTCCGCCTGCAGCATCGACCCCAATGGCACGTCCCGCCAGCCGAGATTGGCTGCATAGCGCGCGATACCGGACTGCACGTCGACGATTCCCGGCACCCCGATACCGATGGACACCGGGGCCAATCCGGCCGGCGTCGCCCCCTCGAGTAGCGCCCGGACCATGGTGGTGATGCCGTCGAGTACGGCCTGCACCCCGCGTTCCGTCCCGGTGGGACGCCGAATCTCGAACTCGACGCCGCCGAGCGGATCGACCAGGCCGCCCTTGACCGAGGTGCCCCCCACGTCCAGCGCCACGACGACCGGCCGGATCAATGGGTGGCCGTCACCTTGTTGAGCCCGGCCGGCGCATCCGGATCCAGGCCCATCGCCAGGGTGGTGCGAATGGCGAGCTGTTGGCCGCGAATCACCAGGGGAATGACCGCCAGGGCCTCCCCCAGCCCGGGTGGAATACCGATGGCCACTGCCCCGGAAATATCGCGACAGACCCGGGGGTCGCCGACGCCGACCACCGAAGATCCCAGATCGGCTGCGGCCCTCGTGGTTTGGGCAACGTCATCCAGCACTGGTCCGGCCGCTGCGTACGCGACAACCGGAAGTCCCGGGGCCGAAACGGTGAGCGGGCCGTGCAGGAAATCTGCGCTGGACAAGCCTTCGTGCACTCTCCGGGTGGTTTCCTTACATTTCAGCGCACCCTCCAGCGCGGCCGCATACGTCAGGCCCCTGGCCAGGTGGACGGCGGTCGGCCAGGCAAGCAGCAGCGCCACCGCATCTTCCACGCCGTCCTCGCGGGCGACGACCCGCCCGACCACATCCGACAGGGCGCGCCAGGCTTCCTCTCCCCCGGTGTGGGTGGAGATCGACTCCCCGACGGCCTCGGCCAGCGCCGTCACCAGGGCCAACTGGCCGGTGACCGTCTTCGTGGCGGGAACGGCCAGTTCGTCGGAGGTCCGGACCGACAGGGTGATCGCTGCGGCCTCCGCCAGCGGAGAGCGATCGTCATTGGTGATCGCGACGACCATTGCGCCCGTTGCGGACAACCGGTTGACGACATCGACGATCTCCGGCGTCCGGCCCGACTGGGACAGCGCAACCACCAGATGATCGCGGGCGTCGGGTCGCTGGCCGTAGCGGGTGATCAGGCTGGGCGCGACCAGGCTGACGGGCAATCCGGTGGCCAATTCCAACAGGTACCTGGCATGTATCGCGACATTGTCGCTGGAGCCGCGGGCGATCAGTCGAACGGCCACCGGCGGACGGCGGAGCGCCGCACGCACCTGCTGGTGGATCTCGGCCCGTCGGTCGGCGATCCTGCCGAGCACCTCGGGTTGCTCCGCCATCTCCCGCAGAACCTGAGAACCGTTCACGGGCCACCCCTGTCGTTTTCGGACTGTATTATCCGTGCACGGAAAGGATGACACAACATGTCGATGAGGAACGCCGGGCCGACCGCGGCTTTCTCCGTTCTCCGCGAAAAGAGTTTGTGCGCAAACCGGCAGAACGGACCGGTGAATTGACCGCCGCATTGCTTCGCGGTGCACGAATTGTCACCCCGGTGGCCGTTCTGACAAATGCCTGGCTGCTCGTCGTCGACGGGCGGATCCATTCGCTCGGATCGAGCGCCGATCTGCCACCCGCGCCGGCAGGTCAGGTTGACCGCCCGGCCACCGATCTGGCCGGCCTGACGATTCTCCCGGGCTTCATCGACCTCCACCTGCACGGCGGAGGCGGCCACACCTTCGACGACGGGACGAGCGCAATCCGGGCCGGCCTGGCGACCCACCGCGCCCACGGGACCACCCGGGCCCTGGTCTCGCTGGTGACCGCCCCACTGCCGGACATGCTCCGAGCCGTCGCGCAGGCGGCCGACACCGATGACCCGATGATTCTCGGCCTGCATCTGGAGGGACCGTTCCTGGCGGCCGCCCGGCGCGGGGTTCACGACCCCCGAGCGCTGCTGGCACCCGACGGGCTGGTGTTGACCAAGTTGCTCGACGCCGGCCGGGACAGGATCCGGGTCGTGACTCTTGCCCCCGAACTGCCCGGCGGTTCCGGGCTCATCCGCCAGTTGACGGGCGCCGGCGTCCACCCGGCGGTCGGTCATTCGGATGCCGACTATAACCAGGCCACAGCGGCTTTCGCTGCCGGGGCGGACCTGGTGACGCACGCCTTCAACGGAATGCGGCCGTTGCACCACCGCGACCCGGCCATCGTCGGCGCGGCGATGGACGCCGGCGTGCTGATCGAGGTGATCAATGACGGCATTCACCTGCACACCGCGACGGTGCGGCTGCTCCACCGGATCGCGCCGGGCCGATTGGTGATGGTCACCGACGCGATGGCCGCCGCCGGTGCGGCGGACGGCGACTACCGTCTCGGCTCGTATCCGGTGCAGGTCGCGGGCGGGGTGGCAAGACTGGTCGGCGCGCAGACGCTGGCCGGCTCGACCCTGACGATGGACAGGGCACTGCAGCGCGCCGTGCACGAGGTGGGGATGGACCTCGTCGAAGCGGTCAACGCCGTTTCCTTGTTGCCGGCCAGATTTCTGGGCGTCGCGGATCACTTCGGCAGCATCGAGCCGGGCCGCGTCGCCGACCTGGTGATCACCGATCCGAGTCTGGGGGTCCGGGCGGTGATGTCGGCCGGAGCCTGGGTTCAGGGCAGCGCCCCATCGGCCGACCGTTCCGGACCACCGACAGTCGCAACCGGCCAGACCAGGAATCCGGGTCCCGGATAACTCCGCATCGGCTGTCGTTGATACTGGTCCACGACCCGACCAGGACCACCCACCCGAGGGGACACCGATGACCGACCACCCCAGAACGCTGTTGGTGCTCGGCGCCAGCGGAGACCTTGCCACCCGCCTGCTGCTGCCGGCCGTCGGCCAGCTGATGAGCAGCGCCGAGGGACCCGAAAAGCTCACCCTGATCGGAGCCGGCTCTGAGAAGTGGGACGACGATCTATGGCGGGAGCGGGTCCGCGGGGCGTTCGCCACCGGGCAGGCGACCGGCGGCCGGATCGAGGCAATGGTTGCCGATACCCATTACCGCCCGGCCGATGTCACCCAGACCGGGGACCTGCAGGAACTGTTGGGTCTGTGTGACGGCCCTCCAGCCATCTACTTCGCGCTCCCACCGGCAGTCACCGCCAAGGCCTGCGCGGCGCTGGGAAAGATGGAGTTGCCCACCGGGACCGCGCTGGTGCTGGAGAAGCCTTTCGGAGTCGACGAGGCGAGCGCGAAGGCCCTCAACGAGATCATCGGCCGACTGGTGCCCGAGGAATCTATCCACCGGGTCGATCACTTCCTGGGCAAGTCCACCGTGCTCAATATCCTCGGTCTGCGCTTTGCCAATCGGCTCTTCGAGCCGTTGTGGAGCGCCGACCACATCGAGCGCGTAGACATCGTGTTCGACGAGAACCTCGGTCTGGAGGATCGGGCCAGGTACTACGACGGCGCCGGCGCTATGGTCGACATGATCCAGAGTCATCTGCTGCAGGTGCTCGCGTTGATCGCGATGGACCCGCCGTCGACGATCGACGCCGGGGATCTGCACGACCGGCAGGCCGAGGTGCTGCGGGCCTGCCGGATCTGGGCAGATGACCCGGTGAAGTGGAGCCGGCGGGCCAGGTACGGCGTCGGCGAGATCGACGGCCGGCAACTCCCCGCCTACGCCGCCGAGCAAGGAGTGGATCCGAAGAAGGAGACCGAGACGCTGGCCGAGATAACGCTTCAGGTCGATAACTGGCGTTGGGCCGGGGTGCCCTTCCGGTTGCGATCCGGCAAGGCGCTGGGCACCCGGCGAAAGGAAATCCTGATCACCTTCAAGGCGGTGCCCCGACGGATTCCCGGTCTGTACGGCGAAGCAGAGCCGACACAATTGAGACTCTCGATCGGTCCGGACCGACTGGCGCTGGACCTGAACATCAACGGGCCGGACGATCCGTTCGAGCTGGATCGCATCGAGATGGCCGCCGACTTCAGCCCGGGCCGGTTGCCGGCCTACGGCGAGGTGCTCGACGCGGTCTTCCGTGGCGATTCGACATTGTCCGTCCGGGGCGACATCGCCGTGCAGTGTTGGCGCGTGGTCGATTCAGTGCTGGCGGCCTGGCACGCCGGAGATGTTCCGCTGCAGGAATATCCCGCCGGCTCATCCGGACCGGAAACCTGGAACTGACATAGCTGCCCACCGACGGCCGGCCCCCAGTGCGGCCGGTCCTGGTTGCCGGCGCGTACCGGGGGACGATCGATCCGGTAAAGATTCACGCTCAGTAATTGGCCTGGCACTCCGTGCGACGTAGGCTGCGGTCATGCCCTCTCGAACCGCAGGTCGACCTCATTCACGGTCGGCAGTACGGCGAAGATCGCTCTTCGCTCTCCTGACCGGAGCCGTGCTGTTGACCGGATTGGCCAATGGGGCCTCGGCGGCGGCGCCATCAGCCCAGCCGGCTCCGGCCGGACCCGCAGCGGTGACGTTGACCGCGCTGCCTCGGCATTCCACGGTACTGACCGATACCAGGCGGGCCGCCGACTATTACCGGCAGACGTTCGGCCTGACCACGCTCAAACCCGCCAACGGATGGTCATGGTCGACGTACACCCAGGGGATTCAGGCCCTTTACCGGCAATCCGGCGACCAGCGATTTCTCGACGACAACATGTCGTGGGGACGGTCGGCGCTCTGGGCCATCAGCACCATCCAGACCAACCCGGACACCGTAAAGGCCGGGCAGACCTACTTCGATCTGCAGGCAATCGACCCGGCGGCGTCGCTCACCGGTATGGACGCCACCATGTCGACCGACCTGGCGTCGCAACCCATTTCGAAATACGACTGGATCGATGCGCTGTTCATGGGTTTGGGCAATTTCCCGCGGTGGGCAGTCCGGACGGGTAATCAGGCGTACCTGGCCAAGATGGACCAGCTGTATTCCTGGACTCGCGACCAGGGCGGCACGAGTTCCCGCTGCGCGGGTCGAACGGTGCCGCAACCCGGTTTGTACGACGTCGCCTCCGGCCTGTGGTTCCGCGACTGCACCTACGTCGGGGTCAGGGACGTCAACGGCAGACCCGTTTTCTGGGGGCGTGGCAACGGCTGGGTGATCGCCGCCATGGCCGAGGTCCTTGGGCGACTCCCCGCCACCGATCCACACCGCGCGAAATACGTCGCAATGCTCACCTCGATGGCCGCCCGGTTGGCCGCCGTTCAAGGCGCCGACGGGTTCTGGCGGGCGAGCCTGGCCGACCCCGCGCTGTACCCCGACCCGGAGACCAGTGGAACGGGCCTGATCACCTTTGCCATCGCGTACGGAATCGGCGCCGGGATTCTCGACCGGACCACGTACCTTCCGGTGGTGGCCCGGGCCTGGCACGGCCTGACAACCCTTGCGCTGCAACCCAATGGTTTCGTCGCCGGCTGCCAGGCAGCGGGTGTGGACCCGCGGGCACCGTTCATCGGAAAGGCGCCCCGGGTTCCGCCGTCCCCGACGACGGCCGGAACGGTGAACGTCGACTCGCCGCCGTTCTGCGTGGGGGCGTTCCTGCTCGCCGGCAGCGAGGTCGCCCGACTGACGACCAGCCTGTCGACCGGTCGCCCGGTGGCCGCCACTTCCGCCCAGGTCGGGAATGAGCCGGCCAGGGCGGTGGACGGCAATGTCACCACCCGGTGGTCGGCAAAGGTATTCCCCCAGTCGATCACCGTGGACCTGGGTTCAATTGTGGCGGTGAGCAATTCGATGGTGGTGACCTACCTGGACCGGGCCTACCGGTACCGGATCCAGACATCGGTCGACGGCCTCACCTGGCAATTGGCCGTCGACCGGACCGCCAACACTCTGCGCGGCACCCGTCTCGACGACTTCGGTACCCGTCCCGCCCGCTATGTGCGGCTCACCGTCACCGGTGTCACCGCTGACCCGACCACTTGGGTCAGCATCCAGGAATTCGCAGTCTACGGCGGCTGAATCAATCACCCGGCCGTCCTGTTCGGCGGACGGCCGGGCGCTCCGCGACCGGGTCAGCTGATGGTCAGTGTGATCTGCGGTGTCGTGCTCCCCGCCCCTCGAACGGAATAGACGTACGGGGTGGCGGTGATCAGGCCGATGTCGGTAAAGCTGTTACCGGTCACCGATGCGATTTTGTCGCCCGCCTCCCCGCGAAGAATTTCGTACCGGGCCGCGGCCGGTCCCGCCCAACCCAGGGTGATTGTCGTGGCCGTCTGACCGGTCTTGTGCAGCCCCGTCGGAACGCCGCTCACCGGCGGCCCGGTGGTCGGGCCCGGAGTCGTGACGGGCGGGGCCGTCGAGGGCGGCGTTGCTGTCGACTGCGTCGGCTGGCCTCCTGGGACCACGCTGACCTGGGGCGTGGTACCGGCCGAGTTCCGAACCGAATAGACGTAGGGCGTACCGGCGTTCAACCCGCTGTCGGTGAACGAGTTACCGGTCACCGTAGCGATTTTCACCCCGCCCTCACCGCGAAGGATGTCATAGGAGGCCTTGGCGTCCCCGGTCCAGATGAGCGTGGCACTGCTGGTGGTCGTGGTGGCGTGCAGATTGCCGGGTGCACCGCCCGGAGGAATGGTGAGGGGCGGGGTTGTCACCGGCGGCGTCGTCACCGGCGGCGTAGTCACCGGCGGCGTCGTCACCGGCGGCGTCGTCACCGGCGGCGTAGTAAAAGGTGGCGTCGTCGCGGGGGGCGTCGTCGTGGGGGGCGGCACCGAACCCCCGTTGAACTCGACCACAAAACTCGGCGCCGCAACAGGCCCCGGCGTCACCGCTCCGGTGCCGTTGATGACGTGGTCGATCAGGCCGGCCAGCAATTGCACGGTGAGTAGGTCGTGCATCCGGACTCCGGGTCTGACGGGCACCTCGAATGCCCGGTCGGCATGGATGCCCGGGTCGACGTTGGTGTAGATGTAGCTGCCGCCTCCCCAGAGTTCATGGTTCTGCACCGAGTCGCCGACCTTGTACGCGGCCCATCCGCGAACAGCGCCCGGCCGCCAGGCGGCCTGGTTCGGTGGGTCGTAGGGCATCTCATTCTGGAAGAAGACGGTCTTTCCGTTCTCGCCGTCCCAGACCACGTTGAATTTCTGGAAATGCTCCACGAACAGGCCGGTGGCGGTGACGTGGGCACCGTGGACCGCCAGACCCGTGGCGGAGGTGTTGACCGTCCAGCCGACCGTTCCGGGCAGTCCGTGGTCCGCGCGCCAGACCCAGATGTCGTCGAGAACGACATTGTCGCTGTTGACCACCAGGCCCAGCGTCGCCCGGCCGGCATGTGGTCCGCCGACCCTGAAGAACACATCCGCGAGCAGTGTCGGGTCGCCCGGATCGCTGCAACCCCCGCAGGGTGGTGCTCCGCCGGCCCGCAGTCCGCCGATCGTCATCAGGGCCGGCGAATTGACCGGACCGGCGTCGATCATGATTCCGGAAACAGACACCCCCTTGACGTCGCCGACCGCGATCGGAACTGCTCCGTTGAGAGCTGTCAGGGTGGCCATGCCCAGGCCCAGTACGACGGTGTCTGCCCGGTCGATGCGAATCGTCTGATCGAT
>JBBRDH010000005.1:0-75158 GCA_038204125.1 Mycobacteriales bacterium | reverse complement strand
CACCTTCGGGCGCATGTTTCACGTGAAACATCGACCGGAGCCGGCATCCCAAGGGTTAGCCACAGATGTGGCGACAACCCCAGCCCATCCGGTGGTTCACGTCATCCCATTCGACGCCAACAGAGCGGGGATGCGCGTGGGGACAGGACCAGTCGAAGGCTTGAGCGGGCTCGGGGTGGTTTGCGAGCCGGCCCTGGCCTACTTCGGTGAATCCATAGAACCGATCGTTGTTTCACGTGAAACCAAGTTCGGAGGGTCGCCAGCAGCAAACACCATTTGGTAGGACCTCCGGTGACCTCGGTCCGTGGTGTCTACAGCAGGTCCGGGCGGCGGCCTTTCAGGCATTGTTCCGGGTCGATTTGAATCGGCGCCGGGTAGACCGGGTAGATACGCAAGACGCAACGCAACGACCCGGTGCAACCCGTCGGTGCCCCTCTATTCAGAGCGACCGAGCCCCGTACGGACCGCTCGGCGCCGCTCGCCGCTCGCCGCACAATATTCGTGGGCGGGCTGAGTTTCGTTCCGCATGTACGGCCCCCGATCAGGTCGGGTCGGGCTGGTGGAGTCGGCCCGGTGAGTTGCCCGTCGCGAGAGGTGCTGGTCATGCAAATGCCGGTCGCCCCCGCCACGGTGGATCACGATCACGTGCGCAACTTGATGGCCGCCAGCCCAAACGGATCCGACCTACCACCCATCGATACCCCACAGGTTCCCACCGAGGTCGCGGGCACCACCTCCGGATTTAGAACACCGTGAGCTGACGTCCCGTCCCGGGATCGACGGTCCTTGCCGTCCGGTTGAGCAAACGGTCCAGAAACCCGAACCTGCCAGATCTCGAACAAGTGTATGCATAGTACTTTTGCTGTCGAGGGCCCACATTGGGGCCGGGGACTTTACTCAGTCACGGCTCCCCACCACTTCGCGAAATCCCGCGGGTGGAAAACGCCTTGCGTGATTCGCAATCCGGGCGGTGGTGGCCACGTCCCGGGACGACGACGAGTCGACTTCGAATCCCACCGCGGGCCGGCACCTGGGCGATCCATCCAATTCCTGCCGCCGGGTATGGCCAACCAACTCGCACCATACCGACCACTCCGAGGAGACCACCAAAGCCGAGGGCGCCCGTCCGAAGAGTCCGTACAACAATTGCGAACCTGGTCGAGGGCGGTTCGTCGGCGAGCAATAAACAGTAGCCGAGCCCGTCCAGACGCAGCCGCTGTTCCCTCTTCGTAGTCGGGCGAGCAGGTTCCCAACGGCCCTCTATGGGTCACTTTCATCTCGCATCCGCCACGACCGCCGCGCTACCGAGTGTGTCGGGAGCTCACCGACCCACGAAAAGCTACCCGTCGGGCCGGCGCAGCCTCGCTCGGACAATCGGCCGCCGGTCCCTTCCGCCCGGTCCCTTCCCGCCGGTGCCTTCCCGCGGGCGCCTAGCGATACCGAATAGTGGCCCGGGGTAGGCGTTTTGCCGTTCGTGCCGACCGAAGTCCGCGCAGCACAACGGTTTCGGGATCCACCCGCCCGGCACCGACCCTGACGACGGACAAGTTGACCAGACCCAGCCGGGCTGCGACGGCGCCGTCCCGGTCGATCTCGTCCTGAGCGCTCGATCCCTTGAGGGCAAGCATTCGCGCGGAATCACGTAACAGCGGAGCGCTCCACTCGGCCAACCTGGCGAGCGGAGCCACCGCCCGCGAAGTGACGACATCTGCGTCTCCGCACGTACGCACCACCTGCTCGGCCCGACCCCTGACCACCCGGCAATTCGTGAGTCCCAAGTCGGCCACGACCGCCTCCAGGAAAACAGTCCGGCGCTCCAGAGGCTCGACCAGAACAAATCGGCAGTCCGGTCTTGCAATCGCCAGCGGAATGCCCGGTAGACCTGCACCGGAACCGACGTCGACCACGGAATCGCCCGGCGCCAGCAACTCGGCGACCACCGCGCAGTTCAGCACGTGCCGGGCCCAGAGTCGGCCGGTTTCCCTCGGTCCGATCAGCCCACGAACGACTCCGTCGCCGGCCAGGGCTGCCACGTAGCGGCGAGCGAGCCCGATCCGATCACCGAAAACGGCCACGGCCGCGCCGGGCTCGGGCTCGATCGGGGCCGCCGGCTGTGTCACGTCGGTCACCTCCGGCTAGATCGAGACAACCCCGAGGTGCCAATCAACCGGACCCTGCGAGGACGAAAGTCGCGGTTCTGGGGACGCTGGGACTGGAGTCGACAAGTTCGTCCGTGCTGGGGAAGTTGATCCTCGCGGCACATCCGGGGCGAGGTGTCAGCCGACGCTGATGACGACGCAGCGACGTGGTTCTTCACCCTCGCTGGACGAGAGCACACCCGACACGGTGGCGACGGCATCGTGCACAACTTTGCGCTCGAAGGGGTTCATCGGAGCCAGCTTCACCGGCTCCCCGCCGGCCAGGACCCGTTCGGCTGTCGTCCTGCCGAGTTCGGTCAACTCCACCCGCCGCTGCGCGCGGTAGCCGGCAACGTCGAGCATCAATCGTGACCGCTGACCGGTCTCGGCTGTTGCGGCGAGTCGGGTCAATTCCTGAAGGGCGTCGAGAACTTCACCGCGGTCACCGACGAGTTTGCCGACGTCGCCGTCGCCGATGATGGAGACCACGGCCCGCTCACCTTCGACGTCCAGATCGATATCACCGTCGAAGTCAAGTATGTCCAGCAGTCGCTCGAGGTAGTCGCCGGCGGCGTCCCCTTCAGCAACGAGAAGTTCGTGCTTGGTGTACCGCTTGCCCGCGGATTCGCCATCGTGATCGCCACCGACCGGCGGCGCCGGATCAAGTGCCGCCGACTGAGTGTCCTGGGCTGGGGCATGCACCGGCGCAGATTCGACCGGACCAACGTCAGTCGACGCCGGTTCAACCAGACGATATTCGGCCGGCGCAGCGCCAATCGCTTCAGGCCCGGCTTCAGCGGTACCGACCTGGCTGTCCTGGACTATGGTGCTGGGTTCCGTCATCCATTCCTACTTTCTGTGTGCGACTTCAGGTCTTGTCCGGCGGACCCTGCCGGGCGTCGGTGCGGCGCTTCATTGGGTGACCCGGGGGCAACTCCTGCGCCTGCAGCGGTTGCCGTCAGCTGGATTTGGGCTCGGTCCCGTCGGGATCAGGATTGGCGTTTCCAGTCGAGGACGCCTTGCCGTCGGCGGACCTGCCGGGAGCAGAGGCCCTCTGACTCGGCGAGCCGTTCTTCGACAGCGACGGACCGGACCCAGTCCCCGAACCGTTGCTGCTCGGGCCCGAACCATTGCTACTCGGACGGGTGACCCCATCCTGGCCTGGCCTGGCAGGGCTGGCCCCGTTACCGGCCGGGCGAGATGACGGCTTGACGACCGGCCGGACCGAGGATGCCGGCTTCCCGTTGGACGGAATCTTGCCGCCAGGCCTTGCGGCCGGGGGCCGGCCGGCAGGGGGCTTGGCTCCCGGGGCCGGCTTCGTGCCCGGCGCAGGCCTGGCCCCCGCAATTGGTCTGGCGCCATTTGCGGGACGGCTGCCAGGTGCAGGGCGACTGCCAGGTGCAGGACGGTTGACCGGGCGGACGTTGCCGGGTGGAGCCGGCCGGGCCCCGGGCTTGGGCTTGGAGAACTTCGTGACGTCCTTCGCCTGCTCGACGACCAGGGACTTCGCCAACTCTTCCCTGTCCTGGATCCGGTGGGCGACGAACAGCTGACCGAATGTCCAGGTGTTGTTGGAGAGCCAGTAGAACAGGATCGCCAGCGGGAAGAACGGGCCGCCGAGGACGACGAACAGTGGGAACACGTACAACATCAGCTTGTTCATGATCGCGGCCTGCGGGTTCGCGGCCGCATCCGAATTCATCTGCTGCTGGCGGGCGACCGAGCGCCGACTGGTCAGGAAGGTGGCGATGCCGGCCAGGATGGTGAGCGGAATACCCACCGCGATGACGGTCGATCGGATCCCGCCAAGTTCAGCCAGCCCGATTTGTTTGCCGACGGTATGCATTGGAATAGTCATGAACGCGGACAGCGGCGCACCGCCGAAAAGCTTGGCGTCCACGAACGATTTGACGTCGGCTGCACCGAGAAAATAGTTCCGCGTCTGGCCGGGTACGAAACTCCGAAGTACATGGAACAGGCCGATGAACACCGGAGCCTGGATCAACGCGGGAAGGCAACCACCGAGCGGGTTGACGCCCGCTTCCTTGTTGAACTTCTGCATCTCCTCTGCGAGCCGGGTGCGGTCGTCCTTGTACTTCTCCCGCAGCTTCTTCAGCTCCGGGGCGACCGCCTGCATCTTCATCTGCGAGTGCATCTGCTTCATGAACGGCTTGAACAGCAGGCCCCTCAACGTGAACACCAGGAAAACCACCGACAGGACCCAGGCCCAAGGGTTGCTGGCGCCAAGAACTGCGCCGAACACCTTGTGCCAGATCCAGATGATCCCGGACACGGGGTAGTAGACGTAGTCGAGGGAGAAGAAGTTGAAGCTCACGCGGCAGTACTCCGGGGGATCGGCGCTTCGGCCGCAGCCGGCCGCGCAGCTGGGCCAGAAATTTCGTCGGTGACGCTCTGCGCCGACACCGCATCGCGGGTGGTCACCACCGGGTGAGCATCCGACAGAAAATGCTGAGACGCATTCGACGTGCAAGCGTCAGACGGGGCAGTGTCCACCGCACCAGTGTCCACCAGGTCAGAACTCCCGGGGTGGGCATCCGGTTCCCTGCGTTGGGCCAGGGGCAATTTGACCGGGGGCACCGGATCGAAGCCGCCCGAGTGCCAGGGATGGCAGCGCGCCAGGCGACGCACGGCGAGCCAGCCTCCCCGCAGCGACCCGTGGGTGCCGATCGCGGTCGCCGCGTAAGCGCTGCACGACGGATAGAACCGGCAGGTCGGGGGCAGTGCGGGAGAGACGAACCGCTGGTAGAAGCGGATCAGCCCGAGCATGAGGCGGGCGACGGGAGAGCCCAACACCAACCCACCTCGTCTCTGCTTCGGCCCCGGAATGCTCGGTGACCCGTTCGTCGCTTCGCGCTTCGTCATCAATCCCAGTCATACGGCCGGGCTGGCTCCCGTCTCCGCGAGATGCCGCGGAAACTCCGCTCCCACCAGAGCATCACCGACCACACCAACACAGACCACACCATCGCAGACCACACCGACACCGACTAAACCGACACCGACCACACGCGACAAACCACACGCCACAATCAGAGGCGATCCGAGCCCTGCCGCACGGAGCGGGCCCCCGCCTTGCGTGCGGCAACCCTGACTGCTGCGGACAGGTCCACCGCAAGTTCGGCACTGCTCCCGCCGGCCGCCGCGGGAAGCGCACGGACCACCAGATCGGTGCCGGGCGGCAACCGCTCCAGGTGATCACGAACCAATGGCCGAAGCCGACGGGTCACCCGGTGCCGGACCACCGAATTACCCACTTTCGAGGAAACCACAAATCCGGCCCGCGGCGAGCGCTCGATCCCGCTGCTCAACAGATGGACGACAACCCGGGTACTGCCGGCCCGGCCGCCGGCCTTGACCACCCTGGCGAATTCATCGGACGACCGCAGGCGGGAGGCTGGAGGCAGCACAGGTCAGTGGTCTTCCGGCTACGACGCAGTCCGCCGAACTCAGGCCGACAGTTCTTCGCGACCCTTGCGGCGGCGGGCCGCGAGAATCGCCCGACCGGCCCTCGTCCGCATTCGAAGCCGGAATCCGTGCACTTTGGCGCGGCGACGGTTGTTCGGCTGAAAGGTGCGCTTGCTCATGGTGCTCTCTCCAAGGTTCGAACGTAGAAATCAACAAAGGGCCTGGCGACGCACATCGACGACCGAGGGCGCAGCATCCGGAGTGCCCGCCCGTACAAGGCAGCCCGTAATGGTGGGCCCAGCCTGCAGCGGCCCGTTCCATTCGAGTCGACCCGTTCAGGAACGACACGCCCGACGGCGATCCCCGCCGAACAATGGACGCAGTGGTCGGGAGACCACACGGTGAGCGCCCGAGCCGTTGCGGAGACGGCGTCCAACAGCCCCCGCACCGCGGCGACACCTCAGGATAGTGATCGGTGGCGGTCGGGTCAAACGGCCTGACGGCCGAAAAAGTGGGCCTGATTGCACCAACCGTCGCTGAACAGCGCAGAGAGATTGGTCCGCTGCCGGGGCCGGCCACCCTGCCGCCGACAACCAAGCCCTCGGTTTCACGAACGACCCGGCTGACCTGCCGGTGATGGTCGGATCACCCATTGCCGGACGACACGCCGATCCAGGTGCTTGTGCGAGTGGGCGCCTTGTGGGAAGGGGCCTCGCCTTGTTAGCGTTCCCAGCCATGACCTGAGACCGGGGTCACGTTGACCGGCTCAGCCAGCTCGCCACAGCTCGCGCCCTGTTCCGTTGATTGCCGCCGGAGTGAAGCGGTGTGGTTTGGTGTTCCTGCAGACTTATCCACAATGGGTGGACAACTCTGTGGATGGACGCCCTGTCAAGCGGACCGGAGGGGGATCGAGCGTGGCGGACGACTCCGTCGAGTTGCTGCCTGTATGGCGGGCGCTCGTCCTGGATCTCTCGCCATCGCTGACGTCGCATCAACGAGCATGGCTGGCCCTGACCGAGATGGTCGGCCTCGTCGGGACAACTGTGCTGCTGGCCGCGCCGTCCACTTTCGCCAGGGACGCCATCGAGCGCACCCTGCGGGATCCGATCACAACGGCCCTGTCGGACCGCCTGCAGTTGCCCGTCCATCTGGCTGTCACCGTGGCCGACGGCGGCTCGGCGACCATCGCTGAAGCCATGACCCCGGCGACCGCCGACGACTCCGCCGGTTCGGCCCTGGTGTCAACGCCGCAGGGCCTGAGGTACGCCGGCAAAGCAACGAACGGGCTCGACCCGGCTGATGTTGCGGGTGACTTTTTCGGCGGGGCGGCTACCCGCAACGGGCTCGCCTCGGCTCCGTCGAGCCCGGATGGCGTCGCCAATTCGGGCGGACCGGGTGGGACAAGGGCGGATCCACCGGACGAGAGCCCGGAAGACGACGACGAGGAAGCCGATCGACTCGAGGCGATGACGGAGGTCTGGCCGAAATACGCAGATCGGAAGCATGCCCCGCCACCCAATCCGGCTCAGACCAGGCTGAACGCGAAGTACCACTTCGAGACTTTCGTCATCGGGTCCTCCAACCGGTTCGCCCACGCGGCGGCCGTGGCTGTTGCCGAAGCTCCGGCCTCGGCCTACAACCCGTTGTTCATCTGGGGCGAGTCGGGTCTCGGGAAGACGCACCTCCTGCATGGCATCGGCCACTATGCGCAGCGACTGTTTCCGGGGATCCGGGTGCGGTACGTGTCCAGCGAGGAGTTCACGAACGACTTCATCAACTCGTTGCGCGACGACCGCAAAGTGGCCTTCCAACGGCGCTACCGGGACGTCGACGTCTTGCTGGTGGACGACATCCAGTTCCTCGAAGGCAAGGAGGGAACTCAGGAAGAGTTCTTCCACACCTTCAACACGCTGTACAACGCGAACAAGCAGATCGTGATCTCGTCCGATCGGGCCCCGAAGCGGCTCGAAACACTCGAGGACCGGCTCAGGACCCGATTCGAATGGGGGCTGACGACCGACATCCAGCCGCCCGAACTCGAGACCCGGATCGCAATCCTGCGCAAGAAGGCCGCGCTGGACGGGAAGAACGTCCCTGACGACGTCATGGAGTTCATCGCCACCCGCATCGAGCGCAACATCCGCGAGCTCGAGGGTGCGCTGATCAGGGTGACGGCCTTCGCGAACCTGAACAAGCAACAGGTCGATCTGGCAGTCGCCCAGGTGGCCCTGCGGGACCTGGTCCGGGATTCCACCTCGAACGACATCGACGCCGCGACGATCATGGGCGTGACCGCCGACTACTTCTCGTTGACCATGCAGGAACTGTGCGGGCCCACCAAGACGAGGGCCATCGCCTCGGCCCGGCAGATCGCGATGTATCTCTGCCGTGAGTTGACCGATCTGACGCTGCCCAAGATCGGCCAGACGTTCGGCGGTCGTGACCACACCACGGTGATGCACGCCGCGAAGAAGATCAGGAACGAGATCGCCGAACGACGCCAGACGTACGACCACGTCCAGGAACTGTCGGCCCGGATCAGAGAGCGCGCCTCCCGTCGCTGATCCATCCGGGCATGGCTGGCCCTGAGCGGGTCCTATCTGGCTGAGTCACCTCCCGCCTGGTCACCCTCGTACCGGTGATTTCCTGGGTGCGTCGGCGTCGATCAACGGGTGCGCCGCTGATCCGACACGCCGGGTGCGACACGCCAGCGGCCTTCGCGATCTGTCAGACCTTTAGGCATACGCCCGCTGTGGACAACTCTGTGGACGAGTGGGGATGTTTGCGGGACTTTCGCGGACAACCGCTCCGCATCCCCACTGGGGCTGGCCGAACCGTCCTCGTTCCCCCTTCTGCCCCCATGGGCGCCACGCCACGGATGCAGGGACAACTGGACTCTGTCCACGTAATCCACAGCACCTACTACTGCTGTTGTTTTCTCTCTGATGAGAACTACCAAAGAAGCAACCGTGTGGACCGAGGACGTCCGTGGCCGCTGGGCGGCGATGAACCCAGCGAACCTGAGGTGACGAAGTCGCCGGGTTGGCCGTACGGTTGCACTCCCGGCCAACCGACGGTTCGGGCCAGGTGAAATTCAGGGTCGACAATTTCGGGGTGGCGGATTCAAGGTGGCGACCTCGACGAGACAGATTCGAGGTCGCGGGAGACTCCGCAGCCGGGTGGGTAGTCGGGAGGCGAAGGTTTGAGCACGAACGGAGTCAAGCACCGGGCACCGACAGTCTCGGCTCTGGTTGGGCGCGTCCGGCAGCTGACCGTCGGAACCTGACCGACGACAGCTGGCCATCCGGCGCCGAGGGACCCGACTTGTCCGGCAGGACGGATTGCGACCCGCAAGAGAAGATGCCCAGCACGTCAACGACCGCGAGACCATCCGCCAGACCCATCAACGCCGACCCATCAACGCCAGACCCATCAACGATCGTGGTATTTCGGAGGAGCTCGATGAAGTTCCGCGTCGCTCGCGAGGATCTCGCTGACGCTGTGGCCTGGGTTGCGAGGTCGCTGCCCAGCCGACCGCCGGTGCCGGTACTCGGCGGCATTCTGTTGGAGATCGAGGACTCGACTCTGGTGGTGGCGGGGTTCGACTACGACGTGTCCACGAGGGCCGAAGTGTCGGTCGACGCGGACTCGGGCGGTCGGGTGCTCGTCTCCGGCCGACTGCTCGCCGAGATCACCCGGGCGCTGCCGGCCAAGCCGGTGGAGATCTCGACCGACGGATCCAGGGTCGTCATCGCAGGCGGTTCGGCGAGATTCACGCTGCCGACCATGCCGGTAGAGGACTATCCGCCCCTGCCCGCCATGCCGGCCGCCTCCGGGAAGGTCGACGCCGGCGCTTTCGCGGAGGCGGTCGTGCAGACCGCGGTCGCGGCCGGCCGGGACGACACGCTGCCGATGCTCACCGGCGTCCGGGTCGAAATCGAGGGGGAGAAGCTGACGCTGGCCGCCACCGACCGGTTCCGGCTCGCCGTCCGCGAGCTGGACTGGACACCGGACGTAGGCGACATGTCGACCGCCGTGCTGGTACCGGCCCGGACCCTGGCCGATGCGGCCAAGAGCCTGGGCGGGTCGGGCGAAGTGGTGCTCGGCCTCGGCGACGGACTGCTCGGTCTGCAGGCGGCCGGTCGGCGGACGACCGTCAGGCTGCTCGACGTGGAATTCGTCAAGTACCGGTCGCTCCTGCCGAGCGAACACACCACCACGGTCGACGTCCCGGTCGCCGAGCTGAGTGAGGCCATCAAGCGGGTCGCTCTGGTCACCGACCGGGGCCACCACCTCCGCATGCAGGTCACCGATTCGGTGCTGACCCTGACCGCAGGCGGTGAGGACGAGGGCCGGGCCGAGGAAGCGCTCGGGGTGGAGGCAGATGGCGCCGAACTGCTCATCGCCTTCAACCCGTCCTATCTGCTGGACGGGCTCGGGGTCGTCCACTCCGACTCCGTGCGACTGGCCTTCACCACCCCCAGCCGGCCGGCCCTGCTGCTGCCGCTGACGAAAGCTGTCAACGCCGAATCCGATACCCCTACGGTGGATCCCGCCTACCGCTATCTGGTGATGCCAGCCCGGCTGCCCGGCTGATTGTTCCGCCAGCCACAATATCGGCGCGCCACGAACACTGGCGGCCGCGGCTGTGGACGGCAGTGGCGAAAGGTGTCGACCCCGGATCTCCCGAGGCCGACCTGTCGCTCACGGCCCAACAAGTCGGACACGGCCCACCAGTCGGACATCCCCATCAATCGGATACACGGAGCAGAGGAGTGTCATGCAGATCGGACTCATCGGGTTGGGCAAGATGGGCGGCAACATGGCCGAACGGCTGCGGAAGGGCGGCCATCAGGTCGTCGGCTACGACCGCAGCCCCACGTCCCCCCGCGACGTCGACAGCCTGGAAGCGCTCGTCGCACACCTGGATGCGCCACGATCGGTGTGGGTGATGGTTCCGTCGGGTGAGCCGACCAGGGCCACCATCGGCTCGCTCGGCGAGGTGCTCGAGCCGGGCGACCTGATCATCGACGGCGGCAACTCGCGGTACACCGACGACCAGGTGCACGCCAAGCTCCTGGTCAACAAGAACATCAAGTACGTCGACGCCGGAGTGTCCGGTGGTGTCTGGGGGCTGACCGAGGGCTACGCGTTGATGGTCGGCGGCGAGGCAGACGCGGTGGCAATGGCACAGCCGGTCTTCGACACCCTCAAGCCGGAGGGCGAGGGCGGCTTCGTCCACGCCGGGCCGGTCGGCGCCGGGCACTTCACCAAGATGGTCCACAACGGCATCGAATACGGGATGATGCAGTCCTACGCCGAGGGCTACGAGCTGCTCAAAGCCACCGAACTGGTCCCCGACGCCGACGCCGTCATCTCGTCCTGGCAGCAGGGCACCGTGATCCGGTCCTGGCTGCTGGATCTGCTGGTCCTGGCGCTCAAGGATGATCCGGGTCTGGAAGAGATCCGCGGCTACGCACAGGACTCCGGCGAGGGCCGCTGGACCATCGAGGCGGCCATCCAGCACGCGGTCCCGCTACCGGTGATCACTGCCGCACTCTTCGCCCGGTTCGCCTCCCGCCAGCAGGAGTCCACCGCGATGAAGGTGGTGGCGGCCCTGCGCAACCAGTTCGGCGGGCACGCCGTGGGCAAGGCCGGGAGTGGGGACACCGTTCCGGTCAGTTGACCCCGTTGGCCGTTGGCTGCAGCCGCCGCGGCGCGGCCGGGTGCGAGGATCAACTTCGCAGGCGCGGATGAACGTGGCGGTTTTGGGGCGGGTGGGGCGGGAGTTGCCGAGTTCGTCCGCGCGGCCGGTCAGATTCGGGTCTCAGCTGCCCAGGCCAGATGGATCGAGCCGGGCCTGGAGCCGGCTGGATCCCGACGGTTGGGCGGGCATCGTCAGCCGAGTATCGCTCAACGGAAGCGGGGGCATGTACGCGCGTCACCTCTCGCTCGTCGATTTCCGCTCCTGGACGGAGGCCGAGTGGTCATTGACACCCGGCGTCAACGTGTTGGTCGGGCGGAACGGCGCCGGCAAGACAAACCTGGTGGAGGCGATCGGGTACCTGGCCACCCTGTCGTCGCACCGGGTCGCCTCGGACGCTCCGTTGGTCCGGCGCGGGGCCGATCGCTCGATCGTCCGGTGCGCCGTCGTCTCCGAGGCGCGGGAGCTGCTGATCGAGGTCGAGATCACGGCCGGCAAGGCCAACCGGGCCAGGATCAACCGCGCCCCGGTGACCAGGGCCAGAGACATCCTCGGTGTCCTCCGGACGGTGCTGTTCGCCCCTGAAGACCTGGTGCTGGTGCGGGGCGACCCGGCCGAACGCCGGCGGTTCCTCGACGAGGTGCTCATCATGCGGGCGCCCAGGTTGGCGGGCGTCCGGGCCGATTACGACCGGGTGCTGCGCCAGCGATCGGCGTTGCTCAAATCAGCCGGGAGCAGACGTGTCCGGCCGACCGCCGACCTCAGCACGTTGGACGTGTGGGACGAGCATCTTGCCGCGGCCGGCGCCACGTTGATGCAGGCCAGGCTGCTCCTGGTCGACGAACTCCGGCCGCATGTGGTCGCCGCCTACGCCGACCTCGCACCCACGTCCGAGCCGGTCGACCTGGCCTACCGCTCCTCCCTGGGGGAGGCGCTGCCCGAGGGGCGACCGGACATCGACGAGTTGCAGGCCGCTCTGCTCGCCGAGATGAGCCGGCTGCGGACCCAGGAACTGGACCGCGGGGTCTGCCTGGTCGGGCCGCACCGCGACGACCTGGAGCTCCGGCTCGGTGACGGGCCGGCGAAAGGCTATGCCTCGCACGGTGAGTCATGGTCGCTGGCGCTGGCTCTACGGCTGGGCGGGTTCGCCCTGTTGCGGTCGGACGGGATCGACCCGATCCTGGTGCTCGACGACGTCTTCGCCGAGCTCGACACCTCGCGCCGGGAGCGGCTCAGCGAACTCGTCGCCGATGCCGATCAGGTGATCGTCACCGCAGCGGTGCCGGCCGATGTGCCGCAACTGCTGGCCGGCACCCGCAGCCTGGTGGTCGACGGTCGGATCGAGGCCGCACCATGAGGTGTCACCTTCCGAGCTCTGTTCCGGATCCGGTGACCCATGGCGGCTGCGAACGGACGCTGGACGAGGTCGGGAGAGAACGAGAGGGGCCTTCATGACAGACGAAGACCCGATCAGCCCCGGGCTGATCGCGCCCGCGTCGGTGGGGCCCGAGTCGATCAAGCCCGAGTCGATCAAGCCCGGCAGGTCCTCCAGAGCCGGGGCCGACCTCGCCCGGGAGGCGCTGGCTGCGGCGCGGGCGCAGAACGCCGCCCGGCGACGGGACGCCAAAAGTTCTGACAATCCAAAAGGCCGGCGATCGGGCGGGGCCGAGGCGCTGAAGCGTCGACGGTGGTCGGGGGCCGGGCCGGACGCAAGGGATCCGGCGCCGCTGGCGGCGACCCTCAAGCGGTGGATCGGCGAGGCCGGCGTCGGCGCCGACCTGATCAAGGCCACCGTCATCGGTCGGTGGGCGGACATCGTCGGGCCGGACATCGCCGCGCATTGCGAACCGGTGTCGCTGGTCGACGGTGACCTGCTGCTCCTGGCCGAATCGACGGCCTGGGCGACCCAGATCCGAATGCTCGCCCCGCAGATCCTGATCAAGATCAATCAGGAGGTCGGCCGCGGCTCGGTCACCCGCATCCGAGCTCAGGGCCCCTCGGGGCCGTCCTGGCGATTCGGCCCTCGGCACGTTTCCGGTCGGGGCCCCCGGGACACCTACGGCTGAACCGCGATCGGGTATCGACGCCCTGACACGGTCGGTGAGCCAAGGACGGCTCGGTGGGACGTTGAATCACCCTCCCGCGAGGCGTTCAGGGCCGCCACGGGGATCTGAGCGCCTCCTTTGGCGGTTCCTGTCGGGCTGACCTAGTAGAATCGTCAGTGCACGCGATCCACGTCCGTGCCGCCCGGCTGGAGCCGTTCCAGCGGCGTTGTGGACGTGGGCTGCCCGCGCAGCTCAGTTGTGGACAACCCATCTACCGGCAACAGCAACTCGTCACAATCAGCACTTTATGGCCGGCGCCTTCATGGCCGGCAGCTCCACCGATCGTGACCGACGAGTTCCATTACGTTTCCCCGCTCGTTGGCCGCCCGATGTCCGTCGTTCGGAGGCCGGACGGCCATCAGTCGTCGGCAGCCCGTCCTGTTTTACGGGAACGGGCAGGGCGGTGGGCATCGCAGAGTCCGGTTGAGCGGTTGAACCGGGCGCTGGACGTGCGCCGGAGTCGTCGTTGAGCTCCGCGCAAAAGTGTCATCCGAGAAGAGAAGAGCACAACCACCCGTGGCCAGCAAGAATGAATACAACGCAGCGTCGATCACCGTCCTGGAGGGCCTGGAGGCGGTCCGCAAGCGGCCCGGGATGTACATCGGCTCCACCGGCGAGCGCGGCCTGCACCACCTGGTCTGGGAGGTCGTCGACAACGCGGTCGACGAGTCGATGGCCGGCTATGCCGACACCGTCCTGGTCATCCTGCGGTCCGACGGTGGCGTCTCGGTCAAGGACAACGGCCGCGGCATCCCGGTCGCGATGCACCCGAAGGAGAAGCGCCCGACAGTCGAGGTGGTGCTCACCATCCTGCACGCCGGCGGCAAGTTCGACTCCGACTCCTACGCGGTGGCCGGTGGCCTGCATGGGGTCGGCGTCTCGGTGGTCAACGCGCTGTCAGAGCGGCTGGAAGTCGACATCGAACGCGACGGCGGCCGGTTCCACCAGGTCTATGACCACGCCAAGCCCGGCCCGCTCGAGACCCTCGGCAAGAGCAGCGCCACCGGCACCACCGTCACGTACTGGGCGGATCCGAAGATCTTCGAGACGACGGTCTACAACATCGAAACCATTTCCCGGCGGTTGCAGGAGATGGCCTTCCTCAACAAGGGCCTGACCATTGTGCTCCGGGATGAGCGACGTCCCGTCGAACCGGCCGACGTGGAGTCCGACGACCCGAGCGAAGCCGTACCCAATACCGCCAGATCTGCGGCCGAAGAAGCGGCGTCCGCGGCGAAACCCAAAGGTCCATGGGAGCGGACGTATCACTACCCAGGCGGTTTGGTCGACTACATCAAACACCTCAACAAGACGAAGGAACCGGCGCACCCTTCGATCATCGGATTCGAGCAGAAGGGCGAAACGATGGAGGTGGAGGTGGCGATGCAGTGGAACAACTCCTACTCGGAGTCGGTGCACACCTTCGCGAACACCATCAACACGCACGAGGGCGGGACGCACGAGGAGGGTTTCCGATCGGCGCTCACCTACACGGTGAACAAGTACGCCAAGGAGAAGAAACTTCTCAAGGACAAGGACCCCTCGCTGGAGGGCAGCGACATCCGTGAGGGGCTGGCCGCGATCATCGCCATCCGGCTGCGCGAGCCGCAGTTCGAGGGTCAGACGAAAACGAAGCTCGGTAACACCGAGGCCCGGTCGTTCGTGCAGAAGGCGTGCAACGAATGGCTGGCCGACTGGTTCGAGCGGAACCCGGCCGAGTCCAAGAGCATCATCGGCAAGGCGGTCCAATCGGCGCAGGCCCGCGACGCCGCCCGCCGGGCCCGGGAGCTGGTGCGCCGCAAGGGGGCACTGGAGATCGGCGGCCTGCCGGGCAAACTGGCCGACTGCCGGTCCACCGACCCGAAAGCCTCCGAGCTCTACATCGTCGAGGGTGATTCCGCCGGTGGAAGCGCCAAATCCGGACGCGACTCGATGTTCCAGGCGATCCTGCCGATCCGCGGCAAGATCATCAACGTCGAGAAGGCCCGCATCGACCGGGTTCTGAAGAACACCGAGGTCCAGTCGCTCATCACGGCGCTGGGCACGGGTATTCACGACGAGTTCGACGTCAGCAAATTGCGCTATCACAAGTTGATCCTGATGGCCGATGCCGACGTAGACGGACAGCACATCCGCACGCTGCTGTTGACGCTGCTGTTCCGCTTCATGCGGCCGTTGGTCGAGGGCGGGTATGTGTTCCTGGCCCAGCCGCCGCTCTACAAATTGAAGTGGTCCAAGGGCGGGCATGAGTTCGCCTATTCGGACCGCGAACGGGACGGGCTGATCAATATCGGAAACGAGGCCGGCCGGCGGCTACCCAAGGACGACGGTATCCAGCGGTACAAAGGCCTGGGCGAGATGGACGCCAAAGAACTGTGGGAGACCACGATGGACCCGGCCCACCGGCTGTTGCTCCAGGTCACCCTCGACGACGCGGCCACCGCCGACGAGCTCTTCTCGGTACTGATGGGAGAGGACGTCGAGGCGCGGCGTTCCTTCATCACCCGCAACGCCCGCGACGTCCGCTTCCTGGATTTCTGATCCGACCGCCCACCACAGCGTGATCTGCGTTACTACTCGCCCTACTCCGGGTAACGGCGCCGCGCGGTGCCCGGAGGTATCGCGGGCCGCTGAGCAGCCGATTCGTGCACATTATCTATCCACATGTGGATAGACCTCTCACCCATTTGGGCTAGAGCTGAGTTGAAAGGCAACCAGACGTGACAGGCCCGACCGAACCGCCCACCGTCCAGCACGACCGCACCGAACCGGTCGACATCCAGCACGAGATGCAACGTTCATTCATCGACTATGCGATGAGCGTGATCGTCTCACGCGCACTTCCGGACGTCCGGGACGGGCTCAAGCCGGTGCACCGGCGGGTGCTGTATGGGATGTACGACTCCGGATTCCGGCCTGACCGGTCGCGGGTGAAGTCGTCGCGGGTGGTCGGCGACGTGATGGGCAACTATCACCCGCACGGCGACTCGTCGATCTATGACACCGTCGTCCGGATGGCCCAGCCGTGGTCGCTGCGCTATCCCCTGGTCGACGGCCAGGGCAACTTCGGCTCACCGGGCAACGACCCGGCGGCGGCGATGCGGTACACCGAGTGCCGGATGTCGCCGCTCGCGATGTCCATGCTGGCTGGCATCGACGAGAACACCGTCGACATGATCCCGAACTACGACGGCAAGACCACCGAACCGACCGTGCTGCCCAGCCGGATCCCGAACCTGCTGGTCAACGGCTCGTCGGGGATCGCGGTGGGGATGGCGACCAACATCCCGCCGCACAACCTGCGGGAGATCGCCTCTGCCGTCATCTGGTCGCTGGAGAATCCGCAGGCCGGCGCCGAGGAGCTGCTCGAGGCGGCGATGGAGCGGGTGCCCGGACCAGATTTCCCGACCGGGGCGCTGATCGTCGGCAGGGACGGGATCTCCGACGCCTACCGCACCGGCCGCGGCTCGATCCGGATGCGGGCCGTGGTCGACATCGAGGAGGACGCCAAGGGCCGGACGATCCTGGTCGCCACCCAGTTGCCCTACCAGGTCAACCCGGACAACCTGGTGACCTCGATCGCCGACCTGCACCGCGACGGCCGGGTGTCCGGCGTCGCCGACATCGCCGACGAGTCCAGCGACCGGATCGGCATGCGGATCGTGATCACTCTCAAGCGTGACGCGGTGGCCAAGGTGGTGCTGGCGAACCTGTTCAAGCACACCTCGCTGCAAACCTCGTTCGGCGCCAACATGCTGGCCATCGTCGACGGGGTCCCGCGCACCCTGCGGCTGGATCAGATGATCAGCTATTACGTCGCGCATCAGATCGAGGTGATCACCCGACGCACCCAGCACCGGCTGGACCGCGCCGAGGAGCGGGCCCACATCCTGCGCGGCTATGTCAAGGCGCTTGACGCGCTCGACGAGGTCATCGCCCTGATCCGGCGGTCGGCGACCGTCGAGGTGGCGCGGGAAGGCCTGATCGAACTCCTGGACATCGACACCATCCAGGCGAACGCGATCCTGGAGATGCAGCTCCGCCGGCTAGCTGCCCTGGAACGGCAGAAGATCGTCGACGAGTTGGCCGAGATCGAGGTGATCATCGCCGACCTGCGGGCCATCCTGGCCAGCGAGGAGCGCAAGCGCGAGATCATCCGGACCGAGCTGGGCGAGACAGTCGAGAAGTACGGCGACAAGCGGCGGACGACGATCGTGCCCTACGACGGCGACGTCTCGATGGAAGACCTGATCGCGACCGAGGACGTGGTCGTCACCATCACCCGGACCGGCTACGCCAAGCGGACCAAGACCGACCTGTACCGGGCGCAGAAGCGCGGCGGCAAGGGTGTGCAGGGGGCGGCGCTCAAACAGGACGACATCATCGCCCACTTCTTCGTCTGTTCCACCCACGACTGGATCCTGTTCTTCACCAACAAGGGTCGGGTGTACCGGGCCAAGGCGTACGAGCTGCCGGAGGCCAACCGCAACGCGCGCGGCCAGCACGTGGCCAATCTGTTGGCCTTCCAGCCGGACGAGAAGATCGCCCAGGTCATCCAGATCCGCAACTACGAGGTCGCGCCGTACCTGGTGCTGGCGACCAAGGGCGGTCTGGTGAAGAAGAGCGAGCTCACGGCGTTCGACTCGAACCGGTCCGGTGGCATCCTGGCGGTCAACCTCCGGGATGACGACGAGCTGGTCGGGGCGGTGCTGTGCTCATCCGACGACGACTTGCTATTGATCTCTGCAGAGGGACAGTCGATCCGGTTCCACGCGACCGACGAGGCGCTCCGCCCGATGGGCCGGGCCACCTCCGGTGTGCTGGGCATGCGGTTCAACGCCGGCGACGAGCTGCTGTCGATGGATACCGCCCGGGAGGGCATGTACGTCCTGGTGGCGACCGCCCGCGGCTACGCCAAGCGAACCCCGATGGAGGAGTACCCGGTGCAGGGCCGCGGCGGTAAGGGGGTGCTGACGATCCAGTACGACCGGCGGCGCGGAAAGCTGGTCGGCGCGCTGATCGTCGACCTGGACGCAGAGGTCTTCGCGATCACCTCCGCCGGTGGGGTGATCCGGACCACCGCGAAGGAGGTCCGCAAGGCCAAGCGCCAGACGATGGGAGTGCGGCTGATGAACCTGTCCGAAGGCGACAACCTGGTGGCCATCGCCCGCAATGCCGATGCCGGTGACGATGCTGCGATCGACGCGCTCGCTGCATCCGGGCCGACCCCGGGCGCGGGCGGTCCGGCAGCGGGTGGCCCGGCGGTCGGCGGTCCAGACTCTGGGGGTGTGACGAACAGTGATGTACTCGACGATGACGTGTCGGACGATGATGTGTCGGGCGAGGACGAGTCCGACAACGAGGATGCCTCCGACGATGGGGCGGGCGCCGGCCAGTTCGATCAAACCGACCCCGATGGGCCGGGCGAGGACGAGACCGATGGAGGTAGGGAGTGAGCACTCCGCGAGCGACCCCGGCCGGTGGCCCGGCGTCGGGTATGGCGCTGTCGGCAACGACGTCAGCCCCGGCCCGGCCGGCCGGCAGCATCCCGGCCGGCGCTGTCGGCACCAACGCCGGCGGCCCGGGTTCAGTGGCTGACCGCTCCGCCGGACAGTCCGGATCTTCTTCCTCGGCCGGCTCGTCGTCGGGGGCGAATGCCCGCAAGGTGAAAGGCCCCCGCCGGCCGCCACGCCTGGCATCTCTGCAGCTCAAGCGAGTCGACCCGTGGACAGTCCTGAAGATCAGCCTGATCGTGGCGATCGTGCTGTTCTTCGTCTGGATGATCGCCGTAGGGATCCTGTACCTGTCGCTCGGGTCGATGGACGTCTGGTCCAAGGTGAACTCCACCTACGCCACCCTCGCCACACCGACCGGCGGGGCCACCGTCGGGCCGCTGATCACCCCGTCCATCGTGTTCACCGTCGCCGCGGTGATCGGGGCCATCAACATCGTCCTGTTCACCGCGCTGTCGACCATCGGCGCCTTCGTCTACAACGCCGCTGCCGGGATGTCCGGCGGGGTCGAGATCACCCTGGGCGAGCGGGACTGAGCCGTGTTCCTGACACGGTGGCGGTCGGCCGGTGGTCGAACCCGGCGATTTGAGACCGCTCGGCCGATTGCGGTAGTCTCTGTCCTCGCGGCGCCCTCGGAGAACCTGTCCGAATCGGCGCCGTGAGTGATGTGTGCAGCGGTGCGGTTCGATGTGATGATGCGGGCCTGTAGCTCAGGCGGTTAGAGCGCTTCCCTGATAAGGAAGAGGTCGGAGGTTCAAGTCCTCCCAGGCCCACGGTTTTGTCGAAGTGCCCGAACATGTCGAGGTGAGCCGGCGACCGGTGCCCGCTCACCGGCCTGCCCGCCAGATAGGAAGGACAGCACATGAAGAAGCTCCTGCTCCTCATCGCTCTGGCCGGCGGCGTCTCCGCCCTCGTCAAGAAGCGCCGCGACGCCGCTGCCGCCGAAGCCGCCCTCTGGGACGAGGCGACCGGCACCACCCGCTAGCTCTTCTTCGCTCGCCCGGCTGGTAGTCCCTGGCTGGACGGCGGGGTCAGGGGACGTAGCTCAATTGGCAGAGCACCGCCTTTGCAAGGCGGGGGTTAGGGGTTCGATTCCCCTCGTCTCCACCACCTCTGACCTGCGGTTTCCCCCTCGAACGTGCGTGGCGTGAGGCTATCTCCGCAGAGCGGTGCAGCCTAACTACAGCCAAGGGCTTCTGGGACTCGTTCACTTTCCCTCTCCTAACACTCGATCGATGGCATCCGCGGCAGTTCGCGCGCGGGATGGAAGAACATGTCCGTAGGTGTCGGCGGTGAGCCGGAAAGTCGAGTGACCGAGTAGGTCCATCACCGTTCTGAGCTCCTCGCCCTGGTCTAGTAGGAACGTCGCGAAGGCATGCCGCAGGTCGTGCAGCCGAATCCACGGCAAGCCGGTCGCGAAACGGGCAGCATCGAACCGGCGATTCACGTTTCGCGGCTCCAGGGGAGTGCCGAGCTGGGTGGCGAAGACCAGGCCACGGTCTTGGTATGCCTCTCCCAGCACCAGTCGGTCTTGTGCCTGGCGCAAGTGCTGCATCGACAGCGCCGACAGTGCGAGCTGCGAAAGGGGTATGGAGCGCGCGGACCGGTGCGTCTTCGGAGGCAGGAACCGGAGCTCGCCGCCGACCCGTTGCAGCGTCTGCCGAACGAAGAGTGTCCGCATCGGGAAATCGACGTCGTCCCATCGCAGACCGAGGACTTCACCGCGCCGCAGACCGGTCGACAGGGCGAGAATGAAAACGCTTTCCAAGCGGTCTCCTTTCAGCTGAGCCAGCAGGTGGGTGGCTTGCACAGGGGTGAGCGCCCGCCGCTCTGTCCTCGGCAGCGCAGCCGAGCGGACCGATCGCGCGACGTTGCGGGGAACCAGATCCATCCGTTCGGCGTCGGCCAGTGCGTTGCGCAGCACGCCATGGATCTTGATCACGGACGCCGGCGCAACCGTGCGCCTCAGGTGACTGACCAGGAGCTGCACATCCCGTGGGGCGAGCGCGGACAGCTTCACCTTGCCAAGAAACGGGATGAGGTGAACCCGCACGATCTGCTCGTACCTGGCGAGGGTGGACTGGCTTGTCCCATCCCCTACCTTGGTCTCCAACCATTCGGTCAGCCACTCCGCGACGGTGCGTGGGGTTGCGGCCAGATTGACCCCCTTCGCCAGCTGATTTCGTAACTGGTCCCTCTTGGCCAGCACGGCCCGCTCGGTGGGCCCGTACACCGTCTTCCTCCGGCGGCGCCCGCCGATCCAGCCGAGATCGACCTGAGCGACCCACATTCCGTTGGCGCGCTGGAACACCGATCCCTCACCGTGCCCGCGCCGACCACGGCCGGTCATTCCTGGGTTGACTGCTCGATGAAGTTTCGCAGCGCGTCCAGCGGCACCCGGCGCAGCCGGCCGATGTGAATCGAACGCAGCAGCCCCGCCGCCATCAGTTCGTAGACCTTCGTCCGGGATACCGCCAGCTGTTCGGCAGCCTCCACCGGGGTCAGCAACAACTTCGTCGCACTGGTCATGGTCTTGCTTCCACCTTCCGACGCTCGCCTATCCGGTCCCGATCGGTGCCGGATCCTCTGTTTGTCGGCCGAGTGAAGCCATCCCGTTGACCGGCTGCCGCCAGGAAAGCAGCGGATGGTCGGATCTACCCAAGGGCTCGACCGAAGCCCTTGAGTCCACGGAGCTTGCGGCAACCAAGACGGGTGTCGCTGCGCCGTTCCAGCTCGAAGTCTGCGGACTGATTAGTCCGTCGTAGGACTGTGCAGTCCTGAACTACTATGAGGACTGTCCAGTCCGTATGTCAAGGACCTTCTGGTCCGAATCAGAGAACGTTGAGCCGTCCATGGACATGCCAGAGGTCATCAGGCGACGCCGCGCCGAGCTCGGTCTGTCGCAGTCAGACCTGGCAAAGACAGCCGGGCTGGACCAGCGCCAGATCCGGCGGTACGAGGCCGGCGAGCAGCAGCCGGTGCTGTCGGTCGCCGTGAGCATCGCCGACGCGCTCCAGATCTCGGTCGGTGAACTAGCCGGGATCCCCAGCCACAAGGTGCAGCTCGCAGGCGACTGGTGGACCGGATGGCAAACCTTCAAGGACGGCGTCGAGGTGATCACTTCCCAAGAGGTGCGCATCACCCAGCAGGGCGACCTGCTCTCGCTCAACACGGTCACCAGAGGAGTGACGCTCGAAGAAGGCGGATACCACTGGCGCGGCGAGTTACGGCTCTGGGACAACGAAATCCTGATGGGCTGGTACGCCGCCAACGACAAATCGACTCGGTCGAAGGGGACCATGTATTTCGTGCTCCACACCCACGGCCAACAATTGACGGGCAGATGGGTCGGGCTGAGTTACGACGGGATGATCATGACCGGGTGGGGCTCGATGGCGTATTCGGAATTTGAGGCCCGGTTATTAATAGACAATTTAAAGGAGAAGGGGGCGGCCCGCAATGGATGAGGTCTGCGAGGTCATCATCACGGCCCCTGATGCTGAGTGGCTCGCGCAGTTCACGAGGAACCTGGTGGACCAGCGGTTGGCCGCTTCCGGGCACATAATAGCCCCGATCCGATCCATCTATCGGTGGCAGGGTGAGGTTCACGATGTTACCGAAGCTCGAGTCTCTTTGCACACAAAACGTAGGCTTGTACAGCCTATCGTCGAGCTGACCAACCGTGACCATCCTTACGACGTCCCATGTGTCATAGTCGTCCCGATTCTTGGGGGAAATAGCCGATATCTGCAATGGGTCCGCGATGAAACACGCCCTGAGCTGTGACCCTCGTTGGCGCCGAAGGCAGTGCTTGGGACGACGATATAGTCACCGGCAACTATGACTGACCGGAAGAGGTCGATCCGTTGAGTACTATCAACCCGCTTAGGATGAACCCGGTACAGCTATACTATTAGCGGTGCTAGCGTGCTAGTTGTTCCACTCATCCATTTTGTGCGAGTGACGTCATCATCCCTGTTGCCACGGCAAAGGCCACATCAATTTCGTATCCCAGTCCGGCAGGAAGGGAGCGCTCGTGCCTCAGCACCCTGTGATGAACTACCGATTGCAGCACGCCCTATCATCAAGCTGCTAACTTTCAATTCTACTTCTGTCCTACGTTATATCCACAATAATCCTGTCGTCCTTCTTATCGGCAGCCTACTGGAGAATTGGATCCCATCGTCTGCTCTACCGATGGTTTCTGGAGTACCAGGCGTTGTACGGCTTCGGACCGCCAGCCGAGATCGTTTCAGCATCGTCTGACGCATGGCGACTCGTGGCCGAAGGGGTCACACTCACATCTTCGGTTATTCTCTCTTCGATATTGCTTAGGCGCGTTGTGTATAAGTTCCTTCAACGTTTCACGGCAGTAGCGTTTCGATCATCCGTCTTCCCTGAAAGTGTAAATCCACAAGCCACATTTAATCGTCAGGTTCTAGAACTCAACACCATTCGACTTCACGGACGTAAAGACTGCCTTGCACTAGCAATAGCAGAAGCCGAGGATGGTACGAAATCCGTACTGAACTTGGCTATCTTTGATAGGAGGGATAGGGGTTGCGTTTACAGTCAGGCAGGCATGCCATTCTCCGTTGTCGCACCCCACGAACTTCGCCACACCTTGCCGTCGGACGCGTTGCGCGTTGGCAAGAGGCCCGCGCCAGCAGGCGCAGGGCGTTTGCGCCTTGGTCAAGCGTCAACTACCGAGAATCCCGGCGGAGGAGGGGTCAGCCATGATGGCAAGGGGAATCATCGAGCAAGTAAAATCCGACGGGGTTAAGCACAGCGCGGAGACTAGATTTTTGTGCCACAACAGAATCGCGCCGATCTTACCTCCTGTGCGGTAAGTTCGCGGGCATGAGCAGGAGACAGGAACACAGGTCGGCTCGCGCGCGCGACTACCTCGCCGACGACTTCAACGCGCAGGCAAACGATGAAGAGGATATCGCGGCGCAGAACGACTACTACGACTTCGAGGATTGGCTTCGCGAGGTGTCGGCCTCGAACCCGCTCCTAGACCGCCTGGCGACATATCTCGCTCCGTTCCTGGACGATGATCCCAGACTCGGCGGCACCCTTTACCCACTCGGCGAGGCGAGCTTCTTCCAGGACTTTTGCGTCCCGCCGCACGAGCCTGCCCATCGAGCGAGGTATCTGGAGGGCTTCGTGAATACGCTCGAACGCGATCACCAACGTTGGCGACCGCTCGAGGCGGAGGCCGGGGACAACGCCCGATGGACCAGTGAAACGGGTGTACCCATTGTCGAAGGCCTACCCGGACCGTGGAACGCCGACGAGTGGGCAGACCGCCAACCGTGTGCATGGCTATTTGGACTGGGGGAAGACGTGGCCACACTGGCCCGGCAGATCCGCCGCTTCGGCAGCGTGGAGGCGTACGTTGCAGCCCGGCGGGCGTCGAACGGGGTTCAAGCAGTCTCAGACGAGAACGTCGGCTGTCTGAACCATCCCGACGACGTCCTTCCCATGAGCGAACCGAAGTACTTCGACTGGGCTGACTACCTCGCCCGCGTGGAACCGGCGGATGCGCACAGGTTCTGCGCTACGCGAACGAAGAAGGCGAACGCACACCGCCTGATGTCCCCCGCCCCTCAACGCCGGCTCAACGCCGAGGACGTCTGGGAGGTGCTGGTCGCGGCAGAAGGTCGTTGCGTTTACTGCCGCTCGTTCAGCGTCGAAGGCGCCCCCCACGAACCGCACACCAAACGGAAGCTCGCCTGGGCGAGCATCGGTCGACGCATCGGGAGTCTGCACCACCGCCGACGATTGGTCGACGGAGGAGGAAACGACCCTGAAAACCTCGCTTGGGCCTGCCTGTGGTGCAACACCCACGACTGCGAGCGGAACCGACTGGCTACCGATCACGGAGGCCTACATCCCAGCGCCGTTCCGGTGGGCGGCGAGTTGGCGCCAGCACCCTGGTTGAAACCCACCGCCAACGGCGGGGCGCCCAACACGCCAATTTGATATTCGTGCGGGGTGGGACTCAAAGCGAACCGTCGCGGCTTTCTTGCCGTCTTCACGCAAGGGCCGCTCCTTCTGGGGACGCCAGTTATTGAGCGTAGTAGTTGGTTGTCTCGAACTCCGCCGGCGGGATGAAGCCGATGGATCCGTGGAGGCGGCGTTGGTTGTACCAGTTGATCCAGCCTTTGGTTCCGAACTCGACGTCGGTCAGGTCTTTGTACGGGCTGGTGTGGAACGGGTCGTTCTCGCCGATGCACTCGGTCTTGTACAGCGCGATCGTCGACTCGGCGAGGGCGTCGTAGGCGTCGCCGACGGTGCCGATCGATGCACACAGTCCCTGCAGCATCAACGTTTCGGTGAATTTGATGGAGGTGTATGACCGGATTCTACCGGTGGATGCAACACCGGCTTGTTGCACAGATATTAGCTGCTCGTTCAGCGCCTCGGCCGGTGTTCTCCAGCCGAGAGTCTTGCGGGGTCTGGTGTTAAGCGCATGGGTTACGCCCTGCAAGTCGGCGCTGGTCCACCGGGCGAGGTCGGTGCCCTTGGAAGTATTGCCGCAGGAGACCGTTGAGCTGCCCGGCGTTTTCCGGACTGTGATTTGATGAATTGTTATGCTGCTGATTGGTTGTCGAACCACTCCCGCTCGACCTCGTTGGGGGTTTTGTATCCGAGTGCCGAGTGGGGCCTAATTTGATTGTAGTTCGATGTACGGCCCAATATCAATTCGGGCAAGTTCCCGGGTCAGATATGGGGTACGGCTGACGCGCTCCGCTTTCCAGGTACTATTGAACGATTCCCGCCCAGGCAATCATAGCAGCTCCCGATGCGACCCACGGAACGGCGAATACTGATCTGGGCGGTGAACTCGGCAAATTCCTAAGAAGTGGTCACATCCGGGATTGTTTGCCGATTTCTGGGAGGCTAACAGCATCCGCCGGTCGATGGGCCGGACCGGTACGTGTTACGACTGTTGTCGCCGAGTCATTCCGTGAGAAGTATGTCGCCGCGCACCCCCGACATAGACGGAGCTTGGTCAGCTGTGCCATCCACGTGTGCAGGTTGACGAAGCTAATTAAAAGGCGTCGCGGAGTTCGCTGTATAACTGAGCGATGCCTCTACCGGCTTGCCTCTGCGCGTTCCTTGGTCGCCGCCTTCCGGCGGTCGGATAGGGCGTGCCTTGCCGGCGTCCATAGGACGGGCGGTTCGAAAGGCGAGAAGATCCACGCATCCCAGCGGAATTCCACGCCATTTTCGTCGACGTCACTAATCAGTTCTCTGCCGAAGTGAAGCGGCTCAGCGGTGGGCAGTCGGCCTGCCGCGAGGATGCCTTCGTCGCTGAAAACGTGGCCCATGGAGAAGACCATAGGAGAGCCGTCCTCCTCGATGAAAGTGGCACCGAAAAGTTCGTATTCCTCACAGATCAGCAGGAGTACTCGGTCGCCGGTGAGGCCCAGGTTGGCCATTGTGTCGGTTAGGAACTGTGGTGCGACGAAGGCGTTGATCGATGAGAGTCGGACGTATCGGGTGTGGATTCCGTGACGCTCGATGACGTCACCATCGATCGGCCAACGGCCGTGCTCGTATGGAAAGTTTGCAGTGCCAACCGTGGCGAAGAGGTGAGGAGCGCGAGACGTCTCGGCCCGCGCCTCAGCGACGACAGCGTGTGGCGCCTCGTAGCCGCAAAGTGTGCCGTTTGCTACCTGCCGGGCCCACCGTCGCTTCAGCCCGCTGTTGCACAAAACAGAACAGACTTGCCGGTCGCGGTGTATCCGACGAGCCTCTGCCTTAATCGCGGCCCCGCACACCCGGCAGGGCTCTCCGCCCGTCGCCGGCGAAGCCACCCGCAGCGAGGCGGACTGCCAAGACCAGTAGTCGCGGTAAGAGTCGGCCGTAGGTGGCATGAACCTAACGCTCCGCGAACGCGTTATCACAACGGGGCGGGTACCTCCCGCCGCCGTGTCAGCGATGGCGGCGAGAAACTCGGGCTCGGTCAGCACCTGGATAGCGGAACCTTTGGCGCGCAGAGCGGCAGCTCTCGTCGCCTTCCCCGACGTGAACTGCTCGGGCGAGTCACCGGCAAACCGATCGCCGATAATCAAAAAGTCTGTGAGCCGATTCGGGCCGGGCTGCGGCTGGCCGCCCAAAGCGGCGACGTTCGCTTGTGCAACGGCTCGCACGATGGAGAGAGCGCCTGTGAACGTCACATACCTGCCATAGAAAATGTGCGAGGGGTCGGCGTTGGGGTTCGCTTCGGGCATCGACGCGATGGAACGAGTCACGGCAAGCGATCGGCATCCGACCCAGATGTCAGTGGTGAGGGCTCCGAGGATGGTGCGGGTCTTCATCGACAGCTCATTCAACGAAGTCGAGCCGGTACGCGCCGCCAGCTCGATGGTGATCTGCGCAGCTGCGAGCGCGTCGGCGAGTCCCACTTGGCCAGCATCGGCCACGTCGGTGAGACCAACGACTGCTTTCGGTTTGCGCTGTGCTTGTCGAACGCGGCCTGCAGCTCGTCTCGGCGGTCTAGGACGAACTGTGCTGTCGCTTCGGGATCTACGAACCCTGTCGCGCCCGACTCGGTAGCGACGGACCGGCCTGCATCGGTGGCCAGCGCCAGGCGGCCTCCGGCGAGCGTCGCGATACGTTGATCGCGTAACGGAAGTACCCAAGCACCTTGAAGTCGACCACCCGGGTCAACAACGTCGACGCCGACGTGCCAGATGACAACCTGGTTGTTGACTCGATCAACGATTGCGACTGTCTGCTGGTTCACGGGGGCCCTTCGGTGGTTTGTTCAATCGTGTTCAGTCGGGGATCATTCAGAGCCAGCTATGGATGCTCCCGCCGGGATGGCAACGCCGTACACCGAATCCGACAACCGACCCGAGCAGACCGGAATCCGGGCAATTTCCTCTTCAGGGATCTTTGCGCGAAGGTAGTTGCGGTGAAGTGAACCGTGGCTATCACTTAAGGGAAAGGTGGCCATGTTGTCAGCGCGCGCCGGTCGCTTTGCGTAGCGCCCGGTACAGGACGCGGGGGTCGCCGAGGCGGCGGCGGAGTTCACGTTCGAGGCCGGCGATGGGGTAGAGGTTGTTGGGGGCGCGGGCGTCCTTGTATTCAGCGGACCCGAAGCGCGGGAGTACGGCTTGGCTGAGGTTCGCCAAGTCGATGGCTTGGTCCCGTGTGCGTTCTGCGCTGCATTCGAGCCGGACTACGCCCGCCCACGGGGCCGCGGGCAGACAGGGGAGGCGCAGGTACCACGAGTACCGCTCCCAGGTGGTGCCCATTTTGAAGACGGGTGTTCGCTGCTCCGCGGTGAGGGAGCCGACGAGGCGGTGCAGGTCCTTGGGGAGGTAGGAGCTGCGGTGGGATTTGATGTAGCCCAGGATGCGGGGGAGGTGTTGGCGGCCGCGGAGGGGCCCGTCGACAACGAGTAGGTCGTCGTCGACGGTGATCGACTGAGCGGCCCGTTCCCCACCGCCGAAGCTGCCGCCGGTGCAGGTCAGGTGCGCCATCACAATATTGACTGTGTCGGCGGCGAATTCGGCGGTCAGGTTGGCCAGGATGTCACGGAACATCTGGTCGTAAGTGCCGACGTTCTGCGCCGGAGTGTTCTCCACGATCTCCGCCGCGCGGACCGCGTAGCGCTGCGAGAGGAACGGCAGGATCGCGACCGCCGCCTTCTCCCCCGTCTTCGTGGTGAACCGGTGCAACCCACCGGCGGTGGCCGGCCGGAAGACACCGTAAATATGAATGCCAGCGTCGCCCATCACCGGCCTGTAGGCCTCGAAAGTGGCGGCATGGTCATGGTTGCCCGCGATTGCGATCACCTCGATCCCCGCCCGGGACAACCTGCGTAGCGTCGATACCACCAACTTTTGCGCATCCGCTGTCGGGGCGACGTTCTCATACAGGTCACCGGCGACCAGAACCGCATCTACCTGGTGGTCGCGGGCGATCTGGACAGTCTCGGCCAAAACCAATTTCTGTTCCTCGAGCCGGCTGCGGCCTTTAAGTGTCTTGCCGACGTGCCAGTCGGAGGTGTGAAGAAGTTTCATCAGAACGGGATGTCCTCGTCGTCGTCCACCGGTGCCGCCGGCAGTCGGGAGAACACGTCGCCCGTGTGCCGCGGGGCACCGGAATCGCTGGCCGCCGAGTTGCGCGCGCTGGAAGGGGGGGTGGCGCATTCGGAGAGCCGCGTCGCCCACGCGGGAAACGGGAATTCCACCGCCAGTGGCACAGGGATCTCCGGCTGGGACACGAACATGGTGCCCGGCTTCGCCAAGGTGGCCCGCTGCCGCTGCGACGGGGGCAGGAACCCGTATTCCGGTCGACCCGCCTCGGCGGCGTCCAGTCGGCCCACGATCTTGATCGATGAGTTGGACACGATCCGCCGCTCCACCTCACTGGCGGTCTGCTGCGCCCCGATCAGGATGATCCCCAACGACCGCCCCCGCTCCGCGATGTCCAACAGCACGTCCTTGATCGGCGAATTCCCTTCCCGCGGGGCGTACTGGTTCAGCTCGTCGATCATGGTGAACAGCAGACCACCGGGGCCCGCCGTCTCCTTCCGGGCGGTTTCGGCGGCCAACACCACACCGACCACAAACCGTTGGGCCCGCTCCGGCAGGTTGTGCAGATCGACAACCGTGACCTGCTGATTCGCGGTGTCGATCTCCCTCGCGGCGGTAGCGGTCAGGTCGCCCCGCAGAATGCTCCGCAACGGTTTGAGGGAAGAGCGAAGCCGTCGGACGAAAGCGTTGATAGTGCCCACCCCTGTAACCGGCCCGGCCCAGTCCGACCGGGTCGTATCGTCGTTGAGTTTGTCGACGATCAGGTCGACCATCTCATCCCAAGTGCGGGCCTGCACACCGTCGACGCTCACTCCGCCGTCCCGGCCGGCCGGTTGGGCGTCCAGCCGGAGCCGGGCTGCGACCTGGTGCACGACCATCGTGTACTGGTTCCGCTCATCCTCCGCGTCGGCGAACACGTACGACAGCAGTTCGCGCCGGCAGAATTCGTCCAGGGTCCACCAGAAGCCGGTCACCCCGCTCGTCCGGCCGGTCACATCCGGTTTGCCGGTCAGGTCCCCGGGGGTGGGCGGAGCGAAGAAGCCGACCGAGGCGAACGGCTCCGCCGGCAACCCCACCCGTCCGTATGCGGTGCGCAGGTCATCGTTCAACCGGATGTTCGGCTGGTCCAGGAACAACAGGTCCTCACCCTTGACCGAGAACACCAACGCTTTCGCGTTGACCGCTTTGGGGCCGAGTACCCCGGAACGGAACAGCGAATGCAGCAGGAACAGCGCGAAGCTGGTCTTGGTCGCCACCCCTGATATGCCCGAGATGGACACGTGTGCGCCGCGGGTACCGTCCAGGAACTCCAGATTGATGTAGATCGGTTCGCCATCACGCCCCAAACCCACCGGAATCTTGTGGCCCATCTGATCGAAGTACAAGGCCTGCGCCCGCTCGTCACCCGTTGCGCGGCGGGCGATCTCGCCGGGGCGAGGCGGTACGAAGCACTCCGGCTCCACCCGGGTCGTCATTACCTCCGCGATCTCCTGCACCTGGGCCGGTAACACCCCATCAAAGATCAAGAAGACGTCCGAACCGAAGCTCGCCCCCTCGTGGCGGGCCCGCACCTCCGTAACTATTCCTGCCGTCATGACTGGGCCGACGCCAGGGACGACGCGAACCGTCACCACTACGTCATCCAGCTGGAGGTATGCGTCCGGCTCTAAGGCAACACTGAACAGCAACGGTGTGGAGTCTTCCGTGCCAGCGATCCGACCAACCTGGCCCTCGCCTGACAAGGGTGGTTTGCGGAAGGGTCCAATGTCAGAGTTGCCTTGGCTCACCTTGGCCCCCTCGTCAAACCTGAAGCCATCGTCAAGTGAGACTACCCTGTGTAAGTCACAAACCGCGTTCGGTGACGGCAAGGGCGACATCGCCTGACCGTCCGCAACAGGCTGACCCGCCGCTACTGCAGCGAGTTCGTCGCAGTCTGGGCCAGGTCGACGTCTTCGACGTCGTAGACACCGTGCAGCGCCCGGCCTCGCCGCCGGGTGCGCCGACCTCGGAGCGGCGAGGGGCATTCGCCTCACCTGTAGAATCAGCACCCGCCGCTGCCAGTGGAGCTGACCAGATCGGTAAGCAAGGCCCGGCGCCACAGCGGGGACAACGCTCGTTGTCTGCATCTGCGAACTCGCGATTGAAATCGAACAACCGTGACCTGCGATGGACTAGGCGAGCCTTCACGCCTTCCCACGTGAACGCGAAAGTTACAGGCCAACTCCAAACCCAACAAACCCAACACACCTCTGGCACTTCGGTTCCGACCTGAAATGATGCACCCGGCTTACTGATCCCTTGCCGTGCCATACGGGTGCGTGGTGATGAGCATTTCGCGGATGTCGTCGGTGGACTACCTCGTCAAGGACGTCGCCACCGGCGACGGTTGGGGAGCGGGCGTGGGCTCGCCGTTGACCCGCTACTACAGCGCCGAGGGCTATCCGCCCGGCACCTGGGTCGGGTCCGGGTTGGCCGGTCTGGGTGCGTCCGACCGGGTGGGTTCCGAGGTTTCCGAGGCTCAGCTCATGGCGCTGTTCGAGGACGTCCGCAGCCCGTTCGACGGGTCCGTGTTGGGCAGGGCGCCGGCGAGGTATCCGACCCGGCAGGAGCGCATCCAGAAGCGGATGGGGTCATTGCCCTCGGCGATGCCGGAGGCCGCTCGAGCCGCCGCGGTGGAGCGGATCACCGCCGAGGAGCAGGAGACAAATACCCGCAATCGGGTGGCCGGGTTCGATCTGACTTTCTCGGTGCCGAAGTCGGTGTCGGCGTTGTGGGCGGTCGCCGATCACAACGTTCAAGTAAAGCTGTACGACGCACACCGGGCGGCACTGGCAGCGACTTTGAAGCTGATCGAGGACGAGGCCCTGTTCACCCGGATCGGGTCGCAGGGCGCCCGCCGGGTGCGGACCGGCGGGATGATCGCAGCCGCCTTCGACCATTGGGACTCTCGGAAAGGCGATCCCCAGCTCCACACCCACGTGACCGTCGCGAACCGGGTGCAGGGCACGGACGGCAAATGGCGCACCATCGACTCGGCATCGCTGTTCCGGTCTGCGGTGGCCTTTTCGGAGACCTACAACCTTTTGCTCGCCGACGAGGTGACCCGCTCCGTCGGCCTGGCGTGGGCACCGCGGGAGCGTGGCCGAAGGCGCCGGGTGGCCCGCGAGATCCGGGGCGTACCGGACGCGTTGATCGCGGCGTTCTCGCAGCGCTCGGCGGACATCGAAGCCGCGGTCGACACCGCTGTCGACAGGTACCTCGAGCGCAAGGGCCGGCGACCCTCGGCGCGGGCGCTCAACCGGATGCGGCAGCACATCACCCTCGACACCCGCGACGCGAAGAAGGCCTCCTCGCTGTCCGACGCCGCCGCCCTTTGGGAAGCGACCGCCCGGTCAGTGCTCGAGGAGGATCCGGCCGAGTGGGCCACCAGGGTCACCCGAGCCGCCGACACTACGGAGCTGCCCATCAGGTTGCTGCGGGCCGAAGACCTTGAGGCGCCGTCGTTGGCGGCCACCGCTGGCCGGGTGGTTGACGAGGTGTCGGGTGCCCGATCGACGTGGACCCGGTGGAATCTGGTTGCCGAGACGATGCGGCAGATGGCCGGGATGGCTTGGCAGTTCGCCACCGTCGACGACGCGGTCGCGGTCCGAGACCGGTTGGTGGAGGCCGCCGAACGGCTGTCCGTCTCGATCGGCGCGGCCCAGATCTCCACGGTTCCGGATGCCTTCCGCGACGAGCATGGCGTCAGCGAGTTCGCTCGGCCGCCGGTGTTCACCTCCGCCGCGGTGCTCGAGGCCGAGGACGCTCTCTTGGCCTTGGCTGGGGATACGTCCGGCCCGGCCGTCGAACGGCGACGCGCCGAAGACGTCGGTGTCAAACCGTTGGCGGGACGACCTTATGCGTTGTCGGCGGAGGACCAGGCGCCCGCCGCGGTCGGGATCGTCACGTCCGGGCGGGTGGTCGACCTTCTCATCGGCCCAGCCGGTACCGGAAAGACCACCTCGATGGCCGGGGTGCGAGCCATGTGGGAAGCCCAGCACGGCCCGGGCAGTGTTGTCGGGCTGGCCCCGGCGGCGAAAGCCGCCGAGGTGTTGGCTGCAGACCTCGGCATCATCACCGACAACACCGCCCAGTGGCTGGCCCAACAGCGGCTGCAGCCCGACCGCGCACTCCGGATTGTCGATCTCCACGAGCGGCGCCAAGCAGACGCCGCCGCCGGTCCGAGCACCAATGCCCTGGACGGAGTCGCAGCGGATGCCCAACGGGAGTACGACCGATGGTCACTTCGCCCGGGGCAGCTGCTGATCGTCGACGAAGCCGGCATGGCGGGCACCTTCGTCCTCACTGCATTGGCGCGGCAGGCGCACAAGGCCGGGGCCAAGCTGCTGCTCGTCGGCGACCCTTGCCAGTTGTCGGCGGTGGAAACCGGCGGCGCCTTCGGCTTGCTCGCCGCCTCCCGACCCGACACCCCAACGCTGTCGGTGGTCCGCCGGTTCACCGATCCGGATGGCTCCCGCCGGGTCTGGGAGGAGAACGCGGCTGCCGGGCTGCGGGTCGGCGACGAAACCGCGGCCGCCGAATACATCCGGCGTGGCCGGGTGCACGCAGGGGAGCGGGACGACATGGTCGACACCGCATACGCCGCCTGGCTCGCCGATACGGCCGGCGGGGTGGGCAGCGTGCTGATCGCGGCGGACAACGACACCGTCCGCACCCTCAACCAACGCGCCCGCGCCGACCTGGTCGCCGGCGGCGCCGTCGACGACGAGGGTACGACGATCCGATTGCACGACGGACTCAGCGTCGGCCGGGGTGACCGGATCGTCACCCGGGAGATCGACCGGTATCTCACGGACGGCACCGGCGCAAGCGACCGCAGGGGTCGCCGGACAGACGGATTTGTCCGGAACGGTCAGCAGTGGCTGGTCGACCGGGCTCGCCGCGACGGATCCCTCTCAGTGCGGCTGCTGGACTCCGCGGGCGGACCCGGGGCCGCCGCGGTCACGCTCCCCGCGGACTATGTCCGCGCCCACGTCGAATTGGCCTACGCCACCACCGCGCACCGCGCCCAGGGCATGACCACCGACACCGCCCACGTGCTCGCCGACGCCGGCACCGCGCGGGAGATGTTCTACGTCGCCATGACCCGGGGACGACACAGCAACCAGGCGTATCTCTCGCTGGATCAGCGAACTGTCGGTGCCGACGACCACCGACATTCGCTTGACGGCGCCGATTCTGACCCGTTGACCCGCGCCGAGGTGTTGCATGCCATCGCGACGAACTCCGGCGCCCAACCGTCCGCGCACGAAGCAATCCGCGTCGAGCAGGACCGCGCCGGATCGATCGCCCAGTTGGCCGTCGAGGCCGAGACCATCGCGTCGTACGCCCACGAGCTCGCGGCCGGCGACCTGTTGCTCGCCGCGCTCGGTCAGAACTCGGCGGTCTTGGCAGTATTGGACGATGACCGATTCGACCGGGTGGTCACGGCCATCCGCGCCGCCCGGACTGTCGGGATCGACCCTGCGACGGCGCTCCCGGCGATCGCCGCGCCGATGCAGATCCAGGGTGCCCTCACCGCTGAGGGCCTGGCCGATGCCCTCCGCCAATGGACCGCTGCCGTCGCCGAAGCCGGGCCGCCTACGCATCGACGGATGATCGCCGGGATCCTGCCCGATGCGACCGCAGGATTGACCGACCCGCAAATGCTCACCGCGCTTCGTGAGCGCTACGAGCTCATCGAGACCCGGGCCGGTGCCGTCCTCGACCGTGACATCGCCGCCGGTGCAGAGTGGCTTCGCCGGTTGCCGCGGCCCGGCGGAGATCCGGCGGACTGGCGGGCCACCGCCCGGCTGGTAGCCGCCTACCGGGACCGCTGGGGCGTCACCGACCGGTCCCCGCTCGGCCGGGCACCCGACCGTTCGGCTTCGTTCTCCCAGCAGGCCGACCATCGCCGCATCAACTCAGCGCTGAGCAATCTGTCTACCCGGTCCGCGCTACTCCCGGACGCCGGACGGATCGCACGCGCGAACCCTGGTCGGCGGCTGTAACTCACGTTCGGCGACGGCACGTCAATGTCGACCGCAGCAACCCGTTCGAAAGGAAAAGACGTGACCGCAAGGATCAGTATCGACGGCAATCTGGCCGCAGACCCCGACTTCGGCGTCGGCGACTCCGGTACCCGCTGGACCCACCTGCGGGTGGCCAGCCACGAACGGATCAGGAAAGACGGCGCGTGGGTGTCCACCGACCCGGAGTACTACAACGTCACCCTGTTCGGTGAAGCCGCCGAGGCCGCCGCCAACGACTTGCACAAGGGCGACCGGGTAAACCTGACCGGGCGGCCCCAGCTGGAGATGTTCGACCGACGCGACGGATCCGCCGGCGCCGCCGTCAAGGTCTACACCCGCACCGTCACGAAAGCGCCCGACGCCGCGGCAGCGCCCGACGGGGCCGGCGACTGGGACATCGCCACCGATCCGACGATCAGGATCGACGACCCGGCCGACCCCCACGGGCCACCCGCCTACGAGGGACCGGTCTCCGCCGCAAAGGCCAAGCTCGAGCCCGGCATGTACCAGGCCACCACACTCGGCGATGACGGCACGGCGATCGGGGCGCCGGTGAAGGTGCGGGTCACCGGAACCATCGCCTACATCGACACCCGGTCCGACGCCCCGAGCGGGCTCTCCGCAGAGCAGCCGCGGATCCACCACACCGCCGCGGCGACCGCTGTCGTCGGCGTCGGCAAGACCGCGACCGCGATGCACAAAACGTTGAAGGACAACGGATTCCGCTGGTCGACCGCCACTGCCAGCTGGAACCTGCCCGGCGACCTGGACGAGCACACCCGCGCGGCCAGGGTCAGCGAACTCCTGTCGACCGTGCGGGCAAACGGCAGGGATCTGCCGGTGGTGAACGAACCGGCACCGCAGGCTCCCCCGAAGTCGAAAGCGGTAGCCACGGCCGGGGTACCGACGGTAGCGGTCGCCGCAGTGTCGGCGCAGCGCAGCGGCAGGTCCCTGTGAACGACGCAAGAGATCTGAACGGTTCGACGGCGGGATCGAGCGGCTTCGACTACGGAACCGCGTACCTGGACGGTGCTGCAGCTGCGTTCGCAGAACTGGCCGCGCAGCGAAGTGACCTCATCGGCGGATTCGACGCCTGGTCGCCGCGATCAACCCGGCCGGTATCCGCGGCATTCGACCTCGAGGCGGCGGAATCGGCGATCGCCCTACTGCGGGAAGACCGCGACCGGCGGGGATACACCGACGAGGACGCCGCTACGGCCCGGGCGCTGCGCGGCGTGCTCGACGCAGCCCAGGTGTGGGACACCGTGACGTCCACCGTCCCGATCGACCTGCCGGTTCCGCTGGAGCCTGAGCTGCAACCGGACCGGGTGCGGTCCCGTCCGGGGTGGGACGACATCGTCGTTCTGGAAGCCGGTTTCGCCGGCGCCACGGTCATCGTCCAAAGAACCGCCCACGCCAGTCGCCCAGCAGACTACGAGTTCCTGGCGAGCGGCCCCACCGGACCAAACCGGCTCCGTGATGTCGACACGACCGGGATGGGCATCATCGCCGCCGGTGACCGCTCGCTGCGACCGACCCGCGCCGGCGTCTACGACGCGCTCGGCGAACAGATACGCGAGCACCTCGTCGGCCTGGCCGAGGCCGTAGCTGACTACCGAGATTCCCTGAACACCATGGAGAGTGGACGATCTACCGCAGCGCAGATCACGCCCGCGAACCCGACCAGGCCCGGCCACGACCGGTCGCTGTGACCGCAGATTCGACACCCGTCGGGGTGTCGTTGGAGATTGCTACCTCCGGCGGCGCTCCCGAACCGCCGCCTGTTCCGATGGTCGTCTGTTGGGACGACCTCGACGCGGCCGCCTACGCCCGCAGGCTGAACGGGCTCGACCAGTGGTCGACCTGGTTCCGGCGCACCTACCGCATACCGACCACCGTGTTCGCCCCCTGTTGGTACGCCCACCCAGGCATCCGAGAGGATCTCGGTCACCTGTGGACCGGGTGGCTCCTCACCCGTCACCCCGACACCGGGATCGGCGCGGTCGGCTTGGACTGGGACGGCCGCCGGGAGCAAACCATCGCCCGGCTCCGCGAAGCCACTGCCATCAGCGGCTGCACCACCGGCAAACACCAGCCCGAGCAGAGCATGCCGAGCGAGTACGACGTCCGGATATGGGACGACCACGTGACGACCGAGATCCGGTCCCGGGCGCTCAGGAGCTCCTATCGAGCGGCGGTAGCCGTCGTCGACGACCGACTGCGTTCGGTGGAGCTGCGGCACGAGCTCGCCCCCGGAATGCTCGCCGACATCGCCACCGAACCGGCATCGGCGACCCTGCAGGAGAAGGAGGCCGTCGCTTCCCGGCTGCGCCAGGTCGCCGAGCAGGCGGTGGCAGGGATCGGCGCCGCGGCGGCCAACGGGGTCGAAGCGATCGTCGACCAACAGGAAATGGCGGTTCGGGAGGCTCGGATCGCCGACAGCCGCCGGGCGGCCGCCGAAGCGACTGCCGCTGTTGCAGTGTATGGAGCGGTCGCGGACCCCAGCTCGGCGGCGCAGGCCGCCTACAAGTGGCTCAATGCCGTCGAGGTGTTGGTGCCCGCCATGGTCGCCGCCGACCGGGCCGCAGCCGCGGCTGCCGCCCGGTCCGCGGCAGTCGACCGCCGGGTGGCTGGCCTGCGACGCCACCCCGAGGTCGGCGCTCTGTTGAAGGCCCCTGCCGGGCAGCCGGCCATCGGCTCTTGCGCTGAAGGTGACGCCGGGATCGACCCACAGGCATAGAGCAGACTTCCGGCCTGCGCCGAGCCCTGCACGCCGTCACCGAAGAGCCTACTTTTTCAACCCGTACAGCACTACCTGCAGCGCCCTCGCTGTGGATTCCTCGTTCAATTTGCCGGTGAGGCCGTAGAATATCTCCGCAGTCGGGAATGCCTGGGTAAGATTATTCATACAGTTGGCGTAGCCAGGCCCGCAGGGGATCCGCTCGGAGAACACTTGCAGTACTTTCACAGCCTTGCCGCTTCCCGTAAGATTCCTAACCTCGGTTATCAAGGCTCCTTCCGCGTGTAAGACCCATTCCGGATTGTCGACGGCGAGGATGACCGTCTTGCCATCGACCAGCAGCTTGGCGGTGACCACATTGCTTTTGGCCCAGTCGACCCCCGCTTCCACGAGCTTCTTGCGGCTTTTGACCGCGGCCTCGAGTAATGCCTCATCAATCGGTCCGGTCGCTCTCGCCGCCTGGGCGGTAACTGGGCGTAGCAGGGTCTTGCCAGCGCCAAAAACCGCGTTCGAGCCAGCTTTGCCGCCAGCCCTGGATAGTGGCATGGCGAGGGCTCTAGAGACCTGGCGCAACCGGAAGATAACGCCAAGGGTCAGCGTCGACCCGGTTTTTGCGCCCTTTACGGCAGCGGCGGCCGCCGCCTCCTTCAAGATGATCTTGCCGCCGATGCCCGCGGCTGCCTTGATCGCGAACTTGCCGCCGACGGTAACCACTTTGGCGACAGTGCCCGGGCTGGGGAAGAAATCGATCGGGTCGAGCACCGGGTTCTCCAGCGACGCTTCGATCTCGAATACGGTAGCGCCATTTCGATCCGTAATCCGGCGCAGCCCCGTCCCAGCGGGCACCCGATAGCCGATGATTTCTCCGGTATCCGGGTCAAGTACCGCGCCCAATATCCGACGCCGGTCCCGCAAAATCCCCGCCTCGAAGTCGCTGATCGGCTCGACGTCTCCATCGGTGTAAACCGGCACCTCGGCCTTCGTGGCAGGCTCGCCGCGCAGCCGTAGGTCAGAGGGTTTGGCCACAACCACCGGGACCTCGACCGCGAAGTTGAAATCCTCCCGTTCGCTCTGTTCCGGTTCGCCAAAGAACACATGGACATCCACTACTTGGTCGGGCGGGATGGATCGCAAATCAGCGGAGTTGGTCTGCAGGAAGCCGACGAGATCATGTTCGCGTTTCGCCCGCACCACCCGCATCGCCAGCACCAACCGCGGGCCGCCCGCCTCCTTTCCGCCCTCCTCGTCGAGCAGTACTGCGCGCGGCAGGGTATCCAGCCGGTGGAGCAGATTGGGCATCGGCAGTCCCTGGATCTCTTCCAGGTTTGAACCAGGCCTCGTGCGACCCGAACGCAGAAAGTTGTGGTCCTGCAGCGACTTCGGTGCGCCACCGGGCGGAAGATCGCCAGGAGGGCTAGCGAAGACGTTGCCTGAATGCCCAGATCCCAGTAGTCCCTGGGTTGGCAATCCGCCCACCACATCACGTGAAAGTTGCTCCAACCTACGCTCCGGTGCCCCCGAGTCGAGCCCACGCTGGCCGGGCGGGAGAGGCGCTGTCGGCGGTGGCAGAGTTGGAGGCAGGGGCGGCGGGAGGCCGAAGGCCGACCGGGGAAGTGCGCCAGCATCGCCACCTGACGGGGGGACAGCTACACGATCGGTGGACTGCGGTGGCCCCACCTGTGGTGGTCCATGCTGCGATGGCGGGTCCGGGGGCGTCAGGCCGGGCACCGGCTCGCGCGGTGGCGACTGGGTCCCGAGCTCTTGGTCGGACGCGACCGGCGGCAGCGGGGATGACGGTGGTGTCGCAGGCGATGACGGAGCCGGCGATGCCATCGTTGACGTCGATGCGGCGTTGAAGGCATCTACGTGAATGACATCGTTGATGGGCGCACTGGTCGTCTGGAGCGAACCGCCCGGCGGCAGGACGACCGCGACGGCGAGCTTGTCATCGACGTCGCGTAGCAGCCCGATTCCGGGTGGACTGCCGCTCGGTGAATCGACCCGGGCGATCGTGATCCACTGTCGGTCGTCGACGACTCCCATCCCGGCGCTGCCGAGGTCGCGCGAGCCGTCGAAGAGGTGCCGGGCCGGCGGGTTTGGATCCTGAATCTTGACCAGCCAGGTATTGGGCGACTGGGGATCCTGTACCAGCCATACGTCTGGTGGCTCATTCATCCCCAAGAAGTCGGCGCGGTCACCACTTCCATCGATCCAATTGACCTCACCGGCATGAATATGGTCGAAGGGCGTCTCGGTGACAAGCAGGGAACTAAGACCGGGCGCTCCCGCCGGGCCAACGATATCAGCGATGGCGGCGTTTAGACGCACATCCGGAGCCATTAGTCTGTCGAGTTTGCCAAACTCGTTGTCGTCTACGACACCGTCGAGACCAACAGATGCGTTGATTTCCAAAAGTTGGCCCGGGGGCATCAACGCCGAGGCGGCGTCCACCGCGACGGGCGCAGGCTGGCTGTTGAAGTCCGGCGGATCCGGCGCGTCGATGTACACCGCGGCGTTCTCTAGCCAAGCCGGTGCCAACTGGCCATCGAGCGGGATGTAGGGCGGGTCAGGGGCGGTCGTGTACTTATCGGTGGGCAAGTACCCGGGTGGGTCGGCGCCCAGCGCGTACAGGTCTCCGGTCGGGTAGCCCGATACGTCCGCTATCGGTACCGCAAAGGAGCGGGTCGATGCGCCGTAGTCCGGCGGATCGGGCGCCGTGAGGTACATGTCGGGGCCGAGATAGGGCGGGTCGGGTGCGGCGGTGTACGGGTCCGGTGGCGGAACGCCTGGGACATCGATGTTCTGGCCAGGCCATGCGGGATCGGGTGGCCCGAATGCGGTGTAGCCGGAGTCGCCGGCCGACGGCGGGTCTTGCCAGTTCTGGTCGAACGGCGGTTGGTAGGCGGCCGGGCCGGGGTCGAACGGCGGTTGGTAGGCGGCCGGGCCGGGGTCGAACGACGGCGGCGGCGGGGGGATGAAGGGGTCGGTCATCGCAACTACGGTCCTAGTGACTTTGGAAATAGAAGCTCACACTGAGCAAGATAATGAACAGCACTAAGGAGGCGGTCCGCAGAAAGAGGGGGCGCAGACCTCGCGCCTTGACGACGAAGCCGGTGGTCAGGTTGCGTACCCGGCGGGTCTTAATCAGGCGACCCTCCTGACACTTCTTACCGACGTCAATCAGGTCACCATTGCGGATCGCCCCGGTGAAGCGGCGTGCGATCATCCGTATTGGGGTCGGGATGAGCGGGTTGCCGTGGGCGTCGGTACGGGCAAGGCGGAAGTCCCACACGGCGTAGTACAGACGGTCTTTCATCGTCTGCCTTTCCTGAAATCCCCTGACGATTCCACTGGAGTTCGACCCAATGGCCCGAGGGGCGGGCGCCTGCGGGCGGGCAGCGTGCTGCGCGAGCGGGTACCCCGTGCCCGACGGCCTGGTCCGGGTCTGCGGGGTGTCACGGAAAGCCCGTGCTCCCTCCAGTCCGGCGGCGATGATGCCATTCGCGTCCGAGCCCTGTTCGAGGGCCCGCATAGCGGCCTCGGTGGCTGCGTCTACCTCCGCTTCACTACCCCCTACATGCTGTAGAAAGTACCGGCGCCACCGGGCACGCTTCTCAGCGGCCGGATTCATGCTCATAGCGGCGACAACCTCGGTTGGTGGGATGCTGACGGTTGTCCACGGGTGTCGACAGCAGTTAGGGCCAAACGGAGCGTGCTGGACCCGAGATGGATCACGTCACCGTTTCGCATCGGCTGCCGTTCATTGATTCGCTGACCACCCTGCAGCGCGCCGTGGGCGGAGGCCAGATTATGGATGAAGATGCGACCGCCGTCCTCGTGGGTGATGCGCCCGTGGTGGCGGAACAACCGCGGATCTCGGCCCAGATCGCCTGGCAACGGTGCCTCACGGCCGAAGTCGTACTGTCCCGCAGGTGCTGGAATCACCGTGCCCTGCGCCGGCCCGGCAAGCACCAGAAACGATGGCCCAGATGACGGTCCAGAGCCCCGGTCACCCGCCATGTCTCAACCTCCTTCACACCGGCCGCACGGGCCATGAACGAGGATCTTAGCGTCGATCCGATCGTGTGGGAATAGTTTTATTTGCGGCACCCACCGCACTGCAGCAGTTCTGGCCCGGCTGTAGCTGCTCCAGGTTAGAACGAATGGTTTCGACGTCACCGGCGCTCATTGACAGACAGTGCTGTAGTTCACGAGGGCCTAGTTCCGGTGTGCGCGGGGGCGGAGGCGGGCGGCGACGTCGCGGTCCGGTCGAGGTGTTGGTGCCGCCATGGTCGCGGTCGAGCGTGCCGCCGCCGCCCGATCTGCAGCAATCGACCGCCGGGTGCCGCCCCGCGCCGCCGCCCCAAGGTCGACGCTCCCCTGAGCCTGGATCCACCAGTTGGCTAGTTTCGAGTTCTCGGATTTGTTGGTCGCTGATTTTGATGCCCTTTTCGTAGGTTCCGAGATCAAGCTCAGCATCAACGACCAGCCCGGTGGTAGTCGTTGTGGCTCTGATAGTTTCGATGACGACTTCGTGTGAGGTCAGGGGCCGGGCCCGCCAGCTGCGGCTGATCGCGTAGAACAATCTGTGTTCGATCTTGTTCCATTTGGAAGTGCCGGGCGGTAGGTGGCAGACGGTGATCGACAGGCCGGTCTGGGGTGGCCAGGGCAGCGAGTTCGGTTTTCCACAGCTGCAGCCGGGACCCGTTGGACCCGCCGGAATCGGCGGTAATCGACATCCTGGTCGCGTCGGGATAAGTGCTGATGCCCATGAGGTTCCACCACCGGCGGATCGATTCGACGGCGAATTGGCCGGCGTCGGCGTCGGTGCCGACGTTGACCCAGCCGGTGTTCGCGGCGATGTCGTACACCCCGTACGCGGCGACCTTTCCCAGCTTCTTGTCGATGAAGTCGTGGACGTTGGTGTCGGTGGGCCGCCCTCGCGGTTCCCATTCCCGGCCACTGGCAGTGAAGTTGCCGATCAGCTCCTTCTTCTTCGTGTCAACGGAGATCACCGGATCGCCGGCGGCGGTGAACGCGGCGGCCCGATCGTTGAGATAAGTGAACTGCGCGTCCCGGTCGACGTGCTGGTTGCCTTCGATCGTTTTGGAGTTAGCCTGCAAGCTGTATCCGTTGGCCTTCAACAACTTCGCCACCGTGGAGGCCGACGCCTGATGACCGGAGGCGGCGAGTTCGCCGGACAGTTTCGTCGTCGATTTCGTCGTCCACCGCAACGCCGACTCCGGATCACCGCGGGTCACCGGGTCGACCAGAGCATCCAACGCCTCCCACAACGCCGGGTCGGTGACCACCGACGAAGGGCGACCACCGCCCGGGCGCCGGACCCGCCCGGGAATTGCATCCGGATAGTCCAGCTCGCGTACTCCCTGGGCCACCGTGTCCGGATGGGCCTTCACCGCCGCGGCGACCACCTTGATCCCGCCCCGGCCCAGGACCTTGGCCTCCGCGCCGAGCAGCAACCGCCACGCCCGCTCATCCAAATGGGCTCTGATCAGCAACAACCGGGCGGACAGCTGATCAACATCCACCCCAGGCAGGGACGAACCACAACTCTACCCAACATAAACAGTCAAACCTACGTAGATGCTCGGCGCGTCCTTAGTGGAGCTCTTGAGCCCGGCGACCGTCTGCCAGCTGTTCCATTTCGAACACCTGCCCCGGCCGGAGCACCGCCCGCCCAGGCGGTCACTGCTCGGGACTCAACCGAAATCGTTCGACGGCCAAACTATTTTGCAACTGTCCGTGCTAAATGGCGGCAACTGCCATCGCCATCTGGCGCAGTGAGCCCGGTCGCCGGGATCGCTCGAAGACCCTGGCCACCCTGTGATCGGGGCTTTGCTCCAATTCAGGCGAAGCCTGTTCCATTCTGGAACACCTGGCTGGAGCTTGGAGGCGATGTAGCCGCCTTTAGCGGACACACCCAGACGCAGGCCCCGAATGTTCACCGGAGCAGCGGAAACAGGCCGATGGCGACGACGAATCCAAGCATTGAACCCACGGTGGCTTGAGCCCACGAGTGCGCGTCGAGCACCACCCGGGACCACAGGATCAAGGCGAGCACCGAGAGGCCGAGAAGCGCCCACGGCCCGTAGAGCGTGAGTAGCACGCCGAGCAGACCGGCAGCGGTCGCACAATGGATCGAGACCTTCCAAAACCGAGTGACCGCTAGCACGACCAGCAGCCCGCCGAGTTGGGCGACTACCAATGCGATGAGCTCACGAGGTGCCCGAACCAGGATGAGTAGCACGGTGGCGGTCGCAACGCTCGCGACGGCCACCAACAGGGGGACGTAGCGCTGGTCTCGGCGGACGACGTGATGGTCTTCCCACCGCCCGGACTTGACCCCCTTGGCGATGACGGCCATCGGAACTCCCGCGCACAAGACGATCGCCGCAGCGACCCAAGCCGCCGAGAAACCCTGCGCAGCGCTGTCCCAGGCCACCAAGACCAACCCGACGACCACGCACAGAGCGGGTGAGCTGAGCTCGGTGACTAGGTGGGCCAACCGCTCTCGCCGGGTTCGCGCAACTGTTGTCGTCACGCTCGGACCTGCCGCGAATCGACTGCGGAATGCTCGCGTGCGCCGGCCGCGGCGTAGGCGTCGGCGAGTGCCAACAGCGCCAACGGTTCACCAGCCCGATCAGTGATCGGCATCAGGGCAGCGGCATTCGGGCCGGTTCCAGTCGACCAATACTCTCGCTGCCGCCACAATTCCTGGCCCAACTCTCTGAGCGGGTTCGGTGACCGCCGGACGGCGTCCGCCGAGAAGAGGGGTAGCTGCACCAGTCTGAGAACCTCGCTGATCTCGACGAGCCGGCGGTCGAAGACGAACTCCGGCCGGCGGGCCGCCCGGGAGGGATGCGCCGGCGCCAAGACCACAGGCGGAAACGCTTCGGTGAGGTCCTGCCAGAGCCTTTCCAATCGGGGGACGCCGGCGTTCGCGGCCCGCCGGTCACGCAACCAGGGAACAACGCGCGGGGAAGCCACACCCACCGCGACGACAGCGACGGCGACCATCACTGCCGCTGATCCTGCAGCCTCGACAGCCGGCAGCGCTTTGCCCGTCCATGCTGCTGCGGAGAGGGAGATCAGTCGGCTGCCCGAGTAGAGCAGCGCGGTGGCGGAGCCCCAGCCGATCAGCCGGAGGTTTGTCGACCGGCCCTCATCGCCGCCGATGGAGCTGTATCGGCGACAGAGCCGAACGATGTCGACTAGCACGTACGCGAGGTAGACGTTGAAAGCCAGGCGGTACAGCTGCACCCACCCCGAGTCCGCGTAGGCCAGGTCGAGGTCGATGTGCCCGTCGCCGAAGTGGATCGGCGCGGCCAGGAACGAGGCGACCATGCTGGCTGCCACGATCGACGCGAGCGCACTCGCCACCCACTTCTGCCGTGTCGCCCTCGGACCGACTTCTATGGCGCCGAGGTACAACTGAACTGCGACGCCCATTGCCACGACCAGCAGGTGCTTCACCAGGTCACCGACGTACGGACCTGCCTCGGCGTCTATCGACGGTTCTGCCGCCTTCACGGTGACGGCCGCCCCAGCGAGTGAAATCGAGCAGAGGTAGGCCCCGTTGATGAAGTCGAACCGCCGTCTAAAGACGTGGAGCCGGTAGAAGGCGGCAATCCAGGCCAGTACCGCGACAGCCGCGGTCACCGCAACGAACCCGTCAGTCGACCCAGGGCGTCGATTCCCACCGGTCCTCGCCGCCGCCGACCGGTCTGCACCAGCCGGGTCCCGAATTCCTCGGTTGCCGCCTCGATCTCGGCTTCGTAGCCGGTGCGGGTCAGGAACCGCTCAACTAGTGCCGAGTCGATCATCGGCGCCAACATCTGTGGCCAATCCGTGCGGCTGCCCGCGTTCTCGCCGTGGTTCATCAGAATGTGGCCCAGCTCGTGGGCGATGATCTGGTCTCGCCTGCCCATCGTCGCGCGGTGGTCGAAGCAGATGTAGTCGGCGTTCGCCCCGGCCATGGAACTTACAAATTGCCGCACATTACCTGCGCTCCGCTGTGGTCGCCGATAGTGCGTCGGACGGTCGCCAAATCGGCCTTTCCCAGCGGCGTTCGATGTGAGGTGGAACGGTCACCTACCGGCTGATTGCGTCACCACTTCCCCGCTCAGCAAGCGGCCCTCAGCGATAGCCCGCTCGACTCGGACCCGGCCGGCGCCGAGCTCTTTGCGATCGCGGCGCCGGTAGTAGGCGGTCATCTGCACGAGCATTGGGTCGAGGCCTTTGTAGAACATGAGCATCGTGCCCTCCGGGAGCCCGCGGATTTCGCCGGTGTCGAGCACGGCTCGAGTGCGGACCTGTTCGGAGTAGCTGCGACCCGAGTCCGGGCCGGTGGAGAACAGGCCGCCGCCTCGGCCGGTCGACGCCTGCCAGGTCGTCTCATCGCGTTCTCCGGTGATGGCGGCGAAGTCGCGCAGGTTCTCCGCGTCGGTGACACCGCCCAGGATCCCGGTGATGGTGCAGGAATCCCAGATCGCCTTGGCCGCGTCGGTGCCCCAGGTGCGGGCCATCTGCGACCTCGACTGGATGATCGCCACGGTGACGATCCCGGATCCGCCGTAGGCCGAAACGTAGGTCGACAAGGCCGGTAGCGGCGCCCAGTTGGCGATCTCGTCGAGAACCAAAGTCAGCGGTGGGTCGAACCGGGCCTTGGGGGAGCGGTCGGCGATCGTCTTGGCGGTGCGGGTGATGTCGGCGACCAGGCATTGCAGCAGCCGGGAGGCGGGGTCGTCGCTCTCGGCGAGCAGGTAAAGGGTGCCCTTGGACGTCAGGAACTTCTCGGCGTCCAGGTTCTCCCCCGGCGGGGGGTCGAATCGGCGGCGGACCGCGTAGAGGTCCAAACCGGCCATCGCCTTCCCGACCCCGGCCCAGACGTTGCCGCGGAACTTGTCGTCACCGTCGAACACCTGTGCGAGGGTGTCCGCCCAGCCGGGCTCGACGCGACACGCATCGGAGGGCACCCGTCTGTCGAGGTTCTGCAAAATCGCCAAACCCGCTTTGGCGGCCGCAGCCGACTGGGTCCACCGCCAGAGATCGTCGATCCCGACGTCACCCCAAGCGGCGGCGTGCAGCAGCGCCTTGATGACCTTCTCCGACCAGTCCTGCCAGAACGACGCGTCCTCCACACCCGCCGAGGACCCGGCGGCCAATACCTGCGCCCGAGCGGTCGCCACCCTGCCGTCCCGGCAGCCGGCGATCAGCGACCACCGCACCATTTCCGGTAGCCGGTCGACGGATCCGTCGGTAGCGATCACCCCGACCGGGCCGACCTTCGAACGAGCGGTCATGGTGACCGCAAGGACGTCCGGCCGAGTCGACGTAACAACCACGGCGCCGGGTGCGTCGAGCACCCGATTGACGACGACGTACACACCCTTACCCGCGCCCGAGGGACCGAGCAGCACGACTGAATCGCGCACGCTTGTGTAGACGTCGACGCCGCGAGCTCGACCCCAGCACCAACCAAGCTCCACCGGCCTTGCTCTCTTGGACAGGCCTGGCCGCAGTTCGGTGACCTTGGATGTCAGCGCCTTTGATCCCACGGTCCGGGCGATGTCCCCTTGCGTTGCCATACCTGGACGGGCCGCCATGGAGGCCACCCTCCGCGATGTCCGGAGCCAAGTCCGGGCGATCATTGTTAGTGCCGTCGCCAGGGCGACGATTAGTACCAAGGTTCCGATGGTGAGCGTCCAGTATGTATTGGCCGACGGCATCGCCGATGCCCATGCCTGTCCGGGGTTCTTCCGGTGTGCCAGGGCCGCATGAAGTCCGGCAACCAGGGAACCGGATGCCCGGCCGTGACCGGTCACCACGCTCGCCACTTGGCCGCCCAACCAAAGCCCGATGGTTGTCACCCCGGCGACGGCGATTGTTCCAATGAGCAGCAGGTCTGATGCACCCATCGAAGGGGCGGTCCGGCCTGCGCTCGCTTTCATGGATCTGCTCCTCATTGACTCGTCGAGCGGCCAGAACTTGGGCACCTCGCGATGTGACATGGCCGGGGATGAGTCTCTTGGCCGCCGATGCACACTCATGGGGTCGAGGGCCTTGACTTGACTGCCAATGATCTGAGGCCTTCATTCGATGGCAAGGGAAGGTCGGGCTGGCACGGGTCACACGCTCGATGAGCGGACTCGTTGGAAGTCTTAGCGACGAGCGAGGACGTAAGCGCCGATCATGACGCCCAAACGACAAGGCCTCCGCTCGACAATGCAGGCTAGCGATCCTTTCACTGAATTTCGCGCGGTAACTTGGATCGATGGCTTTGACGGGAGGCCCGCGACGTAAAGTCAGAGCCGCGGCAATAATCATCAGACAATTCGAATTGCTCGATGCAGAATGACGGTGGGGATGGAGGTTCCTTTTTTTCGGCAGACGTGTGTTAACCATGGCCCGAACCCAGCCGTGCCGGTCGCTGATCATCCGCGCGCTACTTGCTCCATTGCATGCAGGGCGATTTGGCTAGGCCGGCTTCACAACGAAGAGCTGCCCCCTTTATGACCGATGGAATCAGTCGGTGAGCTTCGGGGTCGTTTGGCCGGTTCCGGACCGGTTGGTCGTCAGCCTGGCTCGCTCAGGCCGGTGATGGGTGTGCCGTCGGCGATGACCAGATGGGGTAGTCCCCATCCGGCGGTGTCGCGGGTGTAGCGGAGCAGTATCTGGTCGCCGGCGGTGTTCTGGGCGCACGCCATGACGTCGAGGGCTTGATTGTCGCCGAGGTTGGTTTGGATCAGGCTCACGTCCCTGAAGGTGATGGGTAGTTCGGCGAGGCCGGGCCGGAGGGATCCCGGGGCCGGCGCCGGTAGTTCGGTGGGTCCGTGCCACGGCTGGCCGGGGCTGTCGTTATCCCGCCAGTAGTGCGCTAAATGGTCACCGACGGGGACCACCAGTTCGTAGTTGCCGTGGTTGCCGAAGGTGCCCTGGATGAAGCCGGGGCAGCCCGTGGCGTCGGCGATGCCCTGCCCGTCGGCTAACAGTTGGGTGGGTCCGTGCCACCCGGCGTCGTCCCGGCTGTAGCCGGTCAGGTACGTCCCACCGGCCGTGGCGGCCACCGCGACCACCGCGAGGTTCCCGGGTCCGGCGTCGGCGTTGTCCTGCAGCACGGCGGCGGCGCTGAACGTGACCGGCAGCACGAAACGGCCGGGGCCTTGCGGCCCGTGCGGGGGTGGGGGTAGTTCGGTGGGGCCGTGCCACGGTAGGCCGGGGGTGTCGTTGTCCCGCCAGTAATGCGCTAAATGGTCACCGACCGGCAGCACCATCTCATAGTTGCCCCAGTGGCCGAAGCCGCCTTGCAGCGCTGCGCCGCTGTGCCTCCACGGCGCGAGCGGCTTGCCCGGGGTGGTGACCTGGTTGGTATTGACCGGTTGGCTCCCCACCGGGTTTGTCCGGTTGACCTTGTACATGTAACTGGTACGGGGCACCGGGGTGGGCTGCCCGTCCGGCCCTTGTTCTGGCCCGTCGTCGAAGGTGGTGGCCGCGGCGGGAAGTCCGTACCACTTCTGTTCGCTGGCGAGGGACCACGGTTCGTTCCACCTCCAAATCTCGATGGACGAAGCACCAGAGGAGGGGTTTTCCCAACTGAGGTGGACGTGGTTCCAGGAGGATGCGACGGCGACGGCATTCGTGACCGGTTCGGCCGGTGTCGGTCCACCGCCGCCGCCCCCACCGCCGCCACCACCGCCGGGTGGGGTGGGTCCGGGCAGGGTTCTGGCCGTGTTGGATCCGCCTTGTCCGCTGCCCCACAGAATGTCCCCGTCGGGGTAGACAGCGCTCACCGAGTAGCTGTACAGAGTGTCGGCTTGCAGCCCGACCTCGTCGTACTCGTATTGGGTGGCGTCCAGTTCGGCGATGATCCGCGCTGTCGGCGGCGAGTCCCGTCGCACCTGCACGGTGGCAGGTTGGTCTTCGGGGATGCCCCAGGTGATGCGGACCGCGGACGGCGACAACGCCGTGGCGACGACCGGAAACGGTGCCTGATGAGACATACCGACCCTCCCTGCAACGTGTTGAGCGATGGTCGACAGATGCTGTCGACGTTCGGCTGCCCGTGACCGTCCGTCCGTCGACGGACAGAACATCGGGACGGTGATCCGAAAACTGGTGCCGACCGGGCCGGCCGGCTAGATCCGTGGGTGGTAGAGCAGGTCGACGCCGCCGACTGCGGTGACGCAGAGACCGAACAGATCCGGGGGTTGGGGGATTGCGGTGGGGACTTGCAGGGGAACCCGCAAGGTGTCGTTGATGACTTTCTGAACTGTCGCCGCGACCCGTTCGTTGGACACGCCGTGGGCGTCGACGCGCAGCCCGGTCAACGCGGCGTACAGGTAGTGATCTCCTTGGCCGACTTGGTTGTTCGGCGGCCCCGATTGGTCGGCGGGATGGCTCTGGTTGTCCTCGTACAGCAGCAAATCCAGGTGCGCGTCGAACGTCGGGTCCGGGAGGCCCCAGTTGAGGCTGACGAAGCCGTGCAAGGTGACCGTCATGATCCGGTTCCGGGCGTGCCAGAAGCCGTAGGCGTTGCCGGTCACGTTGTCGGTGGACGTCTGGGCCTCCAGGCCCGGTTGGCCGACCACAGTGGCTGGGCCGACGTCGATCCGGACGGTCTGGCCGGGCAACTGCTGATTGAACTGCTGCCAGATCAGGTCTCTGATCTGCTCCGCCGAGAACTGCTTGAGGGCGGGCAGCTCGCCGACGTCGTTGTTGAGCCACAGCGCGCCGTCCTGGAACAGAGCGAAGATGTTGTACGACAACTCATTGGGGCCAGGGATGTACTGGTCGCGTGTCGGGTAGCCGAGCGGCCCGGTCTCCCAACCGTCGCGGGCCCACCGGTCTCGGAGCGCCCCGTACACCGCGAACGGGCCCAACTCGGGATGCCAGTAGATCGAACCGCCGTTGGAGAAGTGGTTGTACCGGCCCTGCCCGTCCGGGCAGCCCATCTCGTCGGTCACCGGGATGCCCAACACCACCGGGACCCCGGCGGTGGTGGGATCCGGGAGCCGGTCGAATTTGGCGCGAATGTCGCCATGGATCTCGTGGGCACCGAAAGCCGCGGAATAGTAGATCGTGCAGTTCTCGTAACGCCGCCGGAAGGCCGGGCCGTCGGCCGGTGTCGTCCCCCAGATGAGGTGCTGCACTGTCTCCACCGCCGCGCCGGTGAACGCGGCGCCCAACGCAGCCGCTTTCGCATCGATCGCCGGGCCGGCCGGGTTGACCCCGATCACGACGGTCGGATCCGGCAGCACGTAGTCGTATTGCTGATGTGCGCCGTCCTTCACCGGCCCGAAGACCACACTCTCGTGGATCGCGACGGTCAGAGTGCCCGCCGCCGCGCTGTCCGCCGCGGCGAAGGTGAGGGTGGCCTGCTGGGTGCTGACGCCGGGCGGGATCGGAACCGTCCACGAACCTGACTGCGCCAAATGGGTGACCGGCGGGTCGATGGTGTAGTCGGCACTGGTGGCCACCCCGCTGTCGTTCACCGCCTCAATGTTGATCGACAAGTCACCGGTCCCGCCCGCCTCCACCGTCACCGGACCGCCGATCACCGTTGTCGTGATCTGACCCAGTCGTGGAACCGGCGGCGCACCGCAGCCCTGCCCGCGGTAATCGAGGTCTAACTGGGCCAGCTCGTCGAGCAAGTCCTGATGCTGCAACGAATGGCCCTTGCCAGTTCGCTCCAGCACCGCCAAACGCCTCTTCAAGACAGCCATCGACTGTTCCAACTCACCACATGTCGCCACGCCGCCACCGCCTCTCAGTCCGAATGATCCCCCCTGCCGCGTGCTGTGCGCACCAAAACAGGCAAATCAGTCTGCGTTGGTGAATCGCCTGATGGTGATCGCGGCCGTCGTGCTCGCGGTCGAGCAACTAACCACGCCCACGGCAGGTAGCGCGAGGGCCCAGTCGGCGGCCAGGGCGACGCGCCGTGGGGACGGTCGAGGCGATGGCGTTGTGATCATTGGGTTTCCCTTGCGTCCTCTGATTGATGAGGCGGGTGAGCCGACGTTCACTTTTCGGTGCGAACCGCTGCGCCCCAGGCTCGGCCCACCCGATATCGGCGGCTATCCCAGAGTTCTGGGATGGCCGCGGAGCGGGCAGAGCGCCGATTGTTGTGCATCGGTCCCTACCCGATGCAGGTTCGGTCAGCGCGGTTTGCTGACGACGTAGGAGCCGAGATTGCTGACAATTGACACGACAACCGTTCGAGCATTGCCTCCCAAATCGACCGTGCAATCGAAGGAGCTACCGGCTACGACCGGTTGACTCGTAGGACACTTGGTAATTCCGATTTCCGACGGCGCATAGCCGTATCCCGACGGTTCAGGGCTGGTCAGTACGAACTCGACACCTTGAGCGATCTGCTCGGGGTCGTAGCCGCTTTCGAGGTTGAACTGGTGGACGCCGAGGCGGCTAGTGCCGAGCACGAGCGTCTCGGAGGGCCCAGTCGACCCGCGGGAAGTGGGGCTGGCCGACGAAGCGTTCGAAGTAGCGTGAGTGGATGGGCCCGTCGATGTTGCGCTGGCTTGTCCGGAACCCGTGGGCTGGCCGGTGATCGCGCTCGAGCACGCGGCGGTCGTCATCAGCAGGAGGATGCTCGCAGCGGCGGAGAAGGCCGGGCCGTGTCTCCTCACGCTTGGCCTCCGCCCTTCCTGCTGTTCAAACGCACACTGGCCGCCGGTGTGGAGCCACGCCGGCGCACTGCGTTCGATCGACTGAGACTGCACCTGCGGCACAAAGGATATTGCGCGGTGAATCGCGGAAACGTTCGGCGTTATCACCCGGCAGCACGACATGGAGCGCCCGCCATCGGCTCGCACTCCATTTGGAACCAGTTGCTTTGCCCGATCTCGCAACCGGTGTCGGTGCCGCGCGAGACCATAAGAGGGTCCCCTTCTGACTGAACGGCGGTGGTTGTGATGCGTGAAGCGGTAAGCGTCGCGGGTGGCGCGGTTGGCCTGGTGGTGGGAGCGGCCCTGGTGGCGGTGGTGCTGTACTTCGCTGCGGTTCTCAGCGCAGTGGTCATCGGAATGCTGGTGGTGATCGCCTTGGCGCGGGCGGCTGTCCGCTTGATGATCTGATCACGCCGCGGGTGCCTCGACCGCCCAGAGGTGACCCAGCGCCGCAATCCGCTCGGCGAGATAGGCGCCGAGCGAGTCCGCGGAGGCAGCAGCGGCGAGTGGGCCGTGGCCGGCAAGGCTGCTGCCGATCCCGACGCTTCGGTCTTGGCATCGATAGAGGGTGACGGTCTCACCCGATGGCACCAGGTGAGTCTCGTAGTGGACGGCCGTGCGGATGTCGGCGCCGTCGCCGATGACGGCGTTTCCGCCGATCCGCAGTGACCCGGCGATTAGGGCGGAGCCGCAGATCATGGCCTGGCCACCGATCTGGCTGCGGCCTTCGACGCGCGCATCACCGGTCACCGTCGCCGAACCGTGGATCCACGCGTGTCCGTCGATCTCAGCGCGGGCGCTGACGGTGGCGTCGCCGAAAACCTGGGCGTGGCCGGTGACGGACGCGTTGCCTTTGATGACGGCTCGGCCGAACACCCAGGCGTCGCCGTCAAGCACGGCCCTTTCGACCGCGGCGGCCCATCCGGACAGGGTCGAGCGGCCGCGCAGGGAAGCATTGCCCGCGAGGATCGCCTGGTCGAGCAGTCGGGCGTCGTCGGCAACGGTGACCGCGCCCACCGCCACGGCCAGTCCGCCCACGCGCCCCCGCTCGCTGATCTTCGCTCCCGCGGCCACTCTTGCGGCCGGAGCTACCCGTGGAGCATCTTTCGTCGATCCGATGGCCCCGGCGCCCGCGCCGTTCCGGCCTGCGGCGGCGTTTCGACGTTGACCGATCATGACTGGCTCCCTGCGTCGTTCATCCGGTGGTCGGTGTCGAACAGCGCCTTCTCCCGGGCAGACAGGACGGTCTGGACCCGAAACGATTTCGTGGGCAGCTTCCACAGGGCTTCGCCGACGCCGGCGCCGGCGACGACTTCCCGCTCGGCGGCGGTCAGCGCGAGATCGCGGGTGGCGCGGTCGAGCTCTCCCGGGGCCTGCCGGAAGATCACCCTGGTATCGCACAGGGACAGCAGCCCGCGGGCCTTCTTGACCGCGGCGGAGTCCGAATGCCCAACCTTGTCGCGGTCGGAGAGGGCGTGCATCGCGATGATGTTCGCGACGCCGTAGAACCGGGACAGGCGAAGGTCGGCGTTCATTCGGTCGAGTTGGGCCTCGCCCGACATGATCCGCCAGGCCTCGTCGTAGACGAAGATCCGCTGGCCGTACCTCGGGTCCGCCATCGTCGATCCCACCCACGCCGAGGCGCAAAGCATCACGAGTGACTGCAGCAGGTCGTCGTCGCCCAGAGCGGCCGAGCCGAGCGCGATCATCGGTGCGTCCGGGTCGAACCGGACGGTCGACGATCCGTCGAACAGACCACCCAGGTGGCCGCCGATGAGCGTCGACAAAACCGCGTAGACCGGTTGTCCTCGTTCGCGCAGGAGCTCGGCGCTGTACCCGGCGTCGTGCGCCAGTTCCTTGTCAGGATTGGCCAGATGGAACGCGACGTGGGGGAGAGTCGGCGTGCCCTGGGCCGCGACGGCGGCCGCCAGCGCCAGATCGAGGGCGGCGACCGCGAGCGGTTCCAGCGGCGCGATTGCCGGTGCGGCCGTGGCGACCAGGGCGATGAGCAGCTTCTGCCGACGGTTCCGGACTTCGGATTCCCAGATCATCTGTTCCTGGTCGACCGGTTTCACCCCGCCGTCCAGCGGGTTCAACCGGTTCTGCAGTCCCCGTCCGAGACGGATCCCCTGCCCACCGAGGGCAAGGGCCAACCGCAGCCAGTCGTCTTTCGGGTCGCCGGGCACCACGATGCGGCGGCCGAAGGGAATGTTCCGAACGGCGATGGCCATCGCGGTGTTGGTTTTGCCCCAGCCGATGTTCCCGGCTATGAGCATGTTCGTGTTCGAGACCAGGCGGGGTCGGCGACCGTAGAGATCGAATCCGCAGTAGCAGAAGGATGCGCCGGAGTGGCTGTCCCTCCCGATGTAGATCCCCGATGCGCCGAGCCCACCGTCGGCTAGGAACGGATAGGCGAAGGACAGGTTCGCCGTCGTGGCCCGGTGCTGCCGCAGTTTGAGCGGTCGCCCGGTCCGGCCGGCCCATGGCCGCTTGTCACCCGCCTTCGGCGTCCGGGAACGGTATTCGGCTTTACGGTCGGCGATCTCGGCTTGGCGGTTCGCCGATTCCCGCTCCGTCTGCTCGGCGACCAGCCCGGCGGCAGCCGCTTTCCACGCCTTCCTGATCTCGCGGCGTTCCCCTCGATCGGCCCCGGCGGGCAGGAAGCCTCCGGCGTGCGCCGAGTGTCGTCCCATTTCAGAATCCTCTGGTCAACGGCAGAGCGGCCGCGGCGAAGGCCTGCATCTGTTGACCGGCAAGGACTCTGGCCTCGCAGTTCGCCTGGATCGCGGCTTGCCGGACCGCGCCGACCGCCAACGTCAGGTCGTCCAGGGAGGGTCCGGACACCACCAGCAGCCCGGCGTAGCCCATATCACCGTGCCCGGCGTTGATTTCGGCCTCCCGCTGCATCGCGTCGGCCAACTCGTCGGCGTCGGCAAGGTTGGCCACCTGGCCGAGCTTCTGCTTGTCGTGCGCGTTGGAAATCAGCTCGGTCTTGTCGTGCTGAACCTGTTTGATGGCACGGGCTGTCGGGATCGGTTCGAACAGCAAGGTAAGCCGCCGATCGATCCCCGGAGTGAGCACCAACGGCACCAGAAAGGTCGGATACACCTGGTTGCGCGGCCACTCGGTGAGCCACAACACTGAGTGAAATGAGGTGTCGGTGCGCAGGTAGTCCCAGTGTTCCTCGACCGCCATCGGGCCTGCACTGTCCAGGTTCCGGCCGGCGTTCGGTTGATAGTCGAGCACGGGCCGGATCGCCGGGTCGTAGGCGCAGCGAAGTTCGTATGCGAGATCCGCTGCCGTCAGCCACCCTTCGACCGGCAGGGACGACGCGCCGAGTGCGCCCTCGACGACTCGGCGCTGGCCGGCGAGGACCTTGACGGCGCCGAGGTGGCCTCCGCCAGACTTCTTGACAAGCGACTTGCAACGCTTGGAGTCAAGCGTCAGCGCGATCAACGATTCGCTGCGAGAGGACGCGGGTCCGGCGACATCCATCAGTTCCCGGTAGTTCTCCGTTGCCCACGTCGACAGGTCCTGCCCGTTGGCGTGAGCGGCGAAGTAGTCGCGAAGGCCGTCGCCGGAGTCGGGGACGCACATTTCGAGCACCTGGGCACGGCTGATCAGGTTGGACTGGCAGAGACCGGCCTGTACCCGACCCCAGCCCGAAACCTGGGCGTCCTGGGTTTCCGGGTCGAGCAGCAGGAAAGCCGGTGCCCGCACCCGCATGACCGCGGTGTAGCCGCCGGTCCAGGGATCGTGGACGACCACCGACCCATCAGGAGCCGTCAGCGCGATGAGTCTTGCCTCTTCACCGGGAAGGGCCAATTTCCCGGCCGGCCGGGCGGTCGCGGTGACGAGAAATCGGGCTTGCCGGGTCCACCGGCGGCGCACGAAGTGCCACACGATGGGTGCCCATTCAACCAGCGGGAACCCGTCCCGCTTGATCAGAGCGCCTGCGGTCAAGGGACTACCGATCAACAGGGCGACCCAGAAGGCGGCGCCCACGCCCGCCGTCGGGACGCAGACCGCGATGAGCAGTGCAACACCGAAGAGCAGCGTCGCCTGAGCGGCCGAGAGGTTCAGAATGAGACCGCGCTGCGAACGGCGCGGCAACCGTGCTGTCCTTGGAACTGGCTTGTCGATGGCGGTGCTCATGTTCGCGCCTTTCCGTCGGTCGACGGCGCTGCGAGGATCCGCCGACTTCCGCCTTGTTCCTGTGGACCGAGGACGCCCTGTGCCTCGTAGTGCATGAACATCCGGTCGGCCTGGGTGGGGGGCACGCCGAGGTGCGAAGCCGCGGCGGACGGCGTGACGACCGACGTCTTGGACCCGGATGCGGCTTGGGCAACGAAGGCGTCCATGGCGGGTTGCATCTGGCCGTCCGACCGCTCTGTCGTTCGGGCCGGTGGCGGCGAAACCGCCGTTGCGATCGGCGACTGCTGCAGATCTGCGCTTCCGGTATCGGCACCGCCCTTGTCCATGCCGCCTTCGCTGACGCCGGCCGTGGGTTCGTTGGTGAGCTGGGGCGAGCTGGACGATCCTGGACCGACGGCGGTGGCGCCGCCGTCGCCGGACGATTGCGCCGCGGACCGAGAGGCTCTACCTCGGCTTGAGACGGCACTAGCCGGGGTCAGCGCTGCGGCACTTCGGGACGAGTTGCCGGCGCGCCCGGCCAGCCACCCCGCCGCGCCGCCGATCACGCCACCGGCGGCCCCGGCCCCAGCCATCCCCATCCCCGCAGCCTGCTTCGCGTTGCCCAGCGCGCCGGCGGCGCCCGAGACGTTCGCGGAACCGATCTGATCACCGGCGAAGTGCACGAAGCGCATCACCGCCAAAGGTGACAGCGCGGCCAGGAGCACCCACACAGAGCCGAGAAGGGCATCGGTGATGTCACCGGTAATCGAGGACGCCACGGCACTGTAGGCCAGGGTGAGAATGGCGCTGATCGCGAACTTGGACAAAGCGAGCGCGAATACCACCTCGAACCATTTGGTGGCCCAATTCTTGGTCTTGCCACTCGCCAGCCCGGCCATCGCGAACGGCCCGAACACCACCGTGCCGATGATCATCGCCTTTCGCAGGAACAACACCACGATGACCATTGCCCAGGCCAGAATTCCGAGGGCCGCGATGATTGTCACCACGAGCCAGCCCGAGCCCTCGATGGCGCCGTCCATGGCGAAGGCCTTCTTGATACCGTCCTGCGCGGCAACTTGCGCATCGCCGAGCAGGTAGGCGGAGAACTGGTCGACGATCAGCAGCAGACCGGCGGTCAGCACCGCGCAGCCGGACCCGAAGATCAGACCCAGGGCGCTTCCCCACACCGCACGCCACAAGCCGCCCGGCGACCGGGCCAGCAGGGCGGTGATGATCTGCAGCACGAACAACACCGCGACCACCGGCAGCACCAGGTACCGCATCGTGGTCAGTACATTCTGGATCCAGTTCGCGCCCAGGTTGACCCGAAGGCCGCCGTTGATCAGGTCGATCGCCTTGAGCATCATCCATTGATTCGCTTCGACAGCGCCGGCGGCGATCCGTTTCAGGATGTCGTTGGAGGTGTCGGACAACCAGTCGCTGATGCCGGTCGGCTGATAGGCGGAGGTCGTCGCAGGTCCGTTCACATCATCTGCAAGCAGGAGTTCCAGGCGACCAGTCCGGCGCCATTCTCCAACAGTGCGACAACGACCGCTTTCTTGTTCGCATTGCTCCGCAACGCCACCCACGCCGACCGCATATCGGCCGAGGCGTCCAAGGTCGCGGGCTTGCTGATTCCACCCCAGGGATTCGGATGCCGAATCTGCTCGTCGGTGAGGTGACCGTCGAGTTTGGCGACGTCCGCGGGGCCGTAATCCCACGCGCCGAACGTCATTCCGGATTTCTCTCTACAGTTGTTGACGGGTTGCGGGCATTCACCACTTCGGCCGGCGCGGCTGTTCGCGCACGACCGTGCCCGATCGGTCAAGCCGCCGTCGGTGGCGTACGGGGGGAGCCCCTGCCGTGCGCGGAAGACGTTGATGTCGCCCGTCCACCGCGTGGAGAGGTCGACGAACTCCCAAGTTCCGGGGGTCTTGGTGGTGTCGTCGACGGTGTATTGCGCAGGGTCTCCGGCGAATGCAATCGCCGGCGTGGTGGCCGTCCATTGCAGGTAGGTGAAACCGGCGCCCAGCAGCAACGCCGCGGCCAGGGAGATGGCGATGCCGGTCCGGCCGCGGCTGGCGGCCTGCCCGTTCGCCGCCAACGAGCCGCCGGCCCAGAGCACCGCGCATCCGATCACCGTCGCAACGGCCAGGACCAGCGCGAACAGCACACCCTGGTTCAGCCAGCTGCTGATCGCCTCAGTGCCCCTGGTCGGTGACCAGCTCACGAGATGCTCCCGAATTCCCAATGCCACGGTTCGGGTTTCGACCCGCCCGGCTGCGCCCAGCCGGGATGGACCCACCCGTAGGTCGAGGCGTTTGCGGTGAGCCATTGGAAGGCGGCGCCGGCGCCGGAGTTCACGCCGCAGCAGCCGCCGATGTCCACCGCTTTGGCCCAGCCGTGGTTGCTGGTGCCCGGGATGGCGCAGAGAGCGCCCTTCTCGGCGCGGCAGGCGACCTGTTCGTCGTAGGAGCGGTAGCCGTCGGTGATGCCGATGTTCTGCCCGAAGCGCGATCTGAAGGCGGTGTTCAAATCATCGAAGGCCTTCGCGGCGTTGCACTCCAACAACAACGACGGCGCCGTCGGGACCGGGCACAGCGCGTTCGCCGGGATCTGACCGTTCGCGTATCCGCCCCACGCCGCCGCGCCTTCGGATGGGGAACTGCCGCGGGCTTGCCCCGTGCCGGGTGATCCGGCCGGTGCGCACTCAAGGTTGTTCGTGGGTGGACGAGTCGGGCGGGCGGTGACCGCGGCCGATCGGGTGAGTGCTGCCTCGATGACCACGGCCTGTTCGTACATCCGCCGGTAGATGCCGCCGTCGGAGGACGGTGAGCCCTGAACGGTTTGGGCGGCGGTCCACGGCGGGAGTGAATTCCAGCCGGGCATGTGAACGAGCCGGTCGAAGAAGAGCCCGGCCGCAGTCGCCGGATCGATGAGGGCCTCCGGTGGTCCCCATCCGGACATCGGGCGCTGCTGGAACAGACCGATGGAATCGAGGTTGTTGCCGACCTTGTCGTGCGGGTAGGCGAGCGACTTGCGGGCGACCGCCCGTTCGGCGTCGTTGAGTTGTCGGCCCTCGGCGGAGCCGACGAGGGTGGAGGTGCCGTCGTTGGCGTAGTTGAACAAGGTGGACTCGGCCAAAGCGACCGCGATTCCTATTGCGGCGCCGGTGGTCCCCAGGTTGCGGCCCAGGGCGACGGCCGTGACGATCTTGGCGTTGCGTTCCTGGGCGGGGCTCAGCGTTCCGGCCCTGCCGGTGATCGATCCGCAATCGGCGGGCCGGCCCAGTGCGGGTGACGTGGCCGTTGCGACGCCGCCGACGGCGCCGGCCAGGACCGGCACGGCCAGCACGACCGACACCGAGACGGCGGCCGTGACTGTCAGTTTCAGCCGTACCCAGGTGCGAATCATCCTGCGGCCAGGGCGTTCTGCACGGTCTGGGGGAAGATCCGGTCGACGGTGCAGAACCCGGTCGCGGGCGGGCACGCCACCGTCAGGCCCAGCTGTACCGGCACCTTGACGGCGGCGGCAGCTCTGCTCGTGATGGTCTGCACGGCGGCGACGTCGATGCCGTACGTTCCGGTCTTCGCCCCGATCGCCTTCAATTTCGCGCCGGCCCAGGCCGAGACACCGATCTCCGTCACGTCGACGGTGACCACGGTCATTTGCTTGCGGATCGAGTCCAGTGCGACGCCCGTCGGGGTGTATCTGGCCAAGTCCTGTTGGAGCGCGGCCGGATCGCCCCACGGCGCGGGCGCGGCGGCGAGCAACAGGTCGGTGTTTCGCGCCGCGAAGTCAGTGCTCGGACCGTAGGCGAACAATGCCTGCGCCAGCAGCCGGGCGAACGCCAGGCGGCTGGTCTGTCCTCCGACCAGGACGGAGTCGGCCGGAGAGCTTCCCGGCAGCAGCACCGGCATTGCCTGGGCTTCGGACGTGGTCGCCGCAGCCGTCGGGTTTGCAACGTGCTGTTCGGTCGGCGTGTTCGGGCTGTCTGCGCCGGTCCGCGTCCCAGCGGGTCGCGGCGACAAAACCAAGGTGACTGCGCCGATGACACCGACGACCGTGAGGGCCCCGAAAGCGATCCACGGCCACCGCGCTCTACGATCCGGCGCCATCCGACTTCGTATCGAAAGCACTTAGACCGCAGGGCTGGTCGGCGTAACTGGCACGAGCACCGACACGGCGGCGGGAGCGGAGACCTCTTTGCCCCGGTCGTTGAACCAGCCGACCAGGTACGCAGCGCCGCCGACGAGCAGCGACGCGATGAGCGCGACCACCAGGGTCGTCTTGCCCTTGCTGCTGTGCTGTGGGTTGTGACCGAAAGCGCCGACCGCCCAGAGGATCGCGCCGATCAGGAAGGCCGCGACGCACGCGACCAAGGCGTAAGGGATCAGGCCCATCACCAGACCCTTGAAGGTCGCCAGTCCCGGCAACGTCGTCTCGGTGCCGCCGCACAACGGATTGCCGCCGCTCGCCGGGCCGGGGGTCGGCGTGGGGGTCGGCGCGAGCCGGAGTGCTGCGATTGCCAGATTCACGTCTTCTCCTCGAGGGTCAAGGCGTTCCCGATCGACGCTCGGCAACGCTCCCGGTTCTGAGTGCGGCGGGGTGGTGCGAGTTAATGCGGTAGCTGTAGTTAAACCCAACAGCAGGAAGTTAGTCCACCGCTACTTGGTGAGTCAAGGATTCAGGCGGACTGCCTAGAACGACGTACGCTGCCTACAGACGGTGAGCGAAAGGGTGTGGAGTGGCCGACAGTGACGGCGGTGTACCGGATCTCGTGAAACGTCTGAACCATCTGTTCGCCACCGTGCCGCGGCCGGATCGTGGCGGTTACTGGTCGAACGAACAGGCCGCCGGCGAACTTGCTCGGCTGGGCACCCCGATGTCGCACGCGTATCTGAGTCAGTTGCGGACCGGGAAGCGGGACAACCCGTCGGCTCGGCACCTCGCCGCGATCGCCACCCTGTTCGGCGTTCCGATGGAGTACTTCTTCGACGCCGAGGTTGCCGACAAGATCAACGCCGACCTGCGCCTGCTGACCGCCATCCGGGACAGCGGCGTCCACGGCGTCGCCATGCGAGCCCAGGGTCTGTCCGCGGCCAGCCTGGCCAGCCTGGAGGGCATCATCGACCAGGTCCGCAAGCTTGAACGGCTACCGGATCAGGCGGCACTTCCGAGCTCGGATCAGCAGCGCGGGACCAAACCGTCCAGCTGATTCCGAGCCATTTTGGTTTCGCTTTTTGCTGCGCCAGCACTGGGCAAGCCGTCGGAACGCCCGTGACGCGGGAGTTGGCGGCAAATCACCCCAACCGGGCTGGGCCGGCGACTTAGACGAGATGGAGCGGCCTGCGGCCACGCTGCCCGTTGTCCCCAGAACGGGGCCAACGCCTTCCGGCCGCCCGACCAAGGTCGGATTGTAATCGGCCGCTCCAGGGCAAGAGTCCGATGAACCCGGCCCAGCCGGTCGGGTGAACTTGCCCCTTCCGCTCCGCTCCCTCCGCAAGGCCACTTCGCTGCCGCCCGCCCGACCGAGCCGGAACCCCCGCGCTGCCGGCCCCGCCGGCCCCTTCCACGCCCTCACCGAACGCACGCGTTCGGGCCGCCGAAAAACGGAGGCCACAGGTGGAGGGAAATCCAGTGAGCGCTACGCAGACGATCGCCGCGAACATCCGGATCAGCGGAGAGCAGGACGTCAGCATCCGCTCCAACGACGCCGGGCGCGGTAGCCACATCACCGTCATCACCGGCCTGGTCATGGTCACCCTTTTCGACCAGGAAGCTGCCCGGACATACTGCGGCGCATGACTTCACCCCGTCGACCACGCCTCGCTGCTTCGCAAAGCCAGCGCTGCGGAACTGCTCCAGCAGCGACTCTCCCGAGAATCGCCTAGTGGTTCTGCCGTCGCCGGGACCGGCCCGGGACTATGCGTCGATGCGCACGGAGGCGACCACGTGTTCCAAGGGTTCGACCGCAACCAGCGGCACATGATCGTCGCAGTCGGCCGCCTGACCTGGACCGTGACCGACCGCCCCGCTTTCGACTCCATGATCAACGCCTACGCCCGCGTCGGGAAGCTTGCGGAGCTGATGATGGCCGACCCGCGCCCCGACCGTTGACCGTCCAAATCGGCCCGCCAGAGGACGGGTGGGCCCATTTGCCCCGGACATGAGTCACAGCAGCGTCCCGAACGATGACCAATGCGCCGATCGAGATCGTCCGCGCGGACGATCCAGTTCCCGGTCATGCTCGCGACGTTATCCACGCCGTGGGAGCCCATCCAGAACCACCCGGCCGCGCAGGCGGTGTGCCGCGCCGTGTGCCGCCCTCGATTTCACGCAAACGGCTTCGGAAGGTCCAACATATACACCCTGACCACCAGTACCGGCCTGACCGTCGAAGCCGCGACGATCGACAATTTCGAGAGGCGGTGCGCACCGAGATCATCAACTACGGGGCCACTAGGTTCTTAAGCTGGGCTATCCGAAAGGACGGTGATCCCCGGTACGACGGATACATCAGCGTCGACAACTTCCGTGACGATTCCGCTGAATTCACCGACTGCACTGTGCAGCGAGTTGTTGGAGCGTGCATTCTGCAGTTGCGGAACGTGCTTGCTTTACCCGTATTCCAACCTTGTCGTGCTAGGAAGGTTCGAAGAACCAACCTTAGCTGAGAAAGTTAGTACAGAACCTGACTTTCGGTAGCCGATGCGTACATCAGGTCTGCAATATCCGTGAAGACATGTCCGCGTTGGCTCCTTGTCAGTCGGATTCTTTCGTTTGGTCCCCACGCCATCAGCACGCCGAGAAGCGGCGGATGGCGATTTTTTGAACGTTGCAAATTCGAGATCCAGACAGGTACGCTGCTGCCGGAACCGACTCCAGTCCTCACCGGCGGTACGATGAGGACCAGTCCGTTCTTGTCGGGTGTCGACTCCTTGGGAGGAACCTTGGATGCTATGGGGGTTCGGGGCACTGATTCTGGGTGCGACGGCTGCAACCGCGGCTATAGCCGTAGTACTGCCTAACCGGCGTGCCAGCCGCCCCGTCGGGGTTGCAGAGGAACTCGAACGATTTCACCGCAACTATGGCAGCTTACGAGACCGTCAGGACTCCATCGGAGATGATTTATTGCTGCGATCCCCGAAAACATGGCGTAATTCATCTGTTCCAATGTTCACCGACGTGGGTTGGATTTTGCAGACACCGCGCGAGCTGGGTGTGATTGACATAAGGCTAGAGCACGCCAATCAAGATATCACTAAAATTCCCAAACGAAGTAGGCTTATAGAAGGCTTGAGCCTGAAGGAAAGCTCAGCTATAGCGAAGCACTCCTCAGTCTGGACGCGAGCGCTCCGTACTTCAATGGCACTATTTACCGTCAGGTCGACATCCGGACTAAGGAACGCGGATCCCTTGAAATTACGTTCGAAGAGGCAAAGTACTTCGACTATTTGGACACTAGTGTCGCGTGCTTGAAGTCTTCTTACAGTGGGCCCTAAGGACGTTCTTGCTTACGAAGCTTCGCTATATCCAAAAGAGCTCGGAATCCGACGAGCCATCACCAATCCTTTCGACTTAAAAGACCGTGTCGCCAGTCTAGGTATCTTGACCCTGACAGTTCTCGTAAGCCCTGGTGGGCCGACTTTCCTCAGGAATGCGCTCTGGCCGGTTCGCGGCAGGGAATAGTCTCTATCACCTTGTCCCTGCCGGTGAATTCGCGCCCTCGGATTTATCCTTAGCTTCGACCAGGGCAGACTTTGACATCTTACGAAATATTCTACGTGAGTATGTCGAGGAGTTGCTGCGGAATGCCTGACGCGCAGGGCAAGGGTGGTCGCGTGTCGCCGGATCGACTATGACCACTCGACGCCTTACCGCGAGTTGATGGACGCTTTCCACGAGGGAAAATTTCGCGTTTCGACGTTTGGGATTGCCTTGGATCCGCTGATGTTCAAGCCCGAGTTGTTCACCGTTGCGGTCATCGATGGTGCGACGTTTCATAGTGTTTTTCCCGGACCTTTGCAAGAGACCAATGAGGGTACTATTAGCGAAGATATCCCTTTTTCGCGCCAGGGAGTCACGGAGTACTGAAATAGCTGCTTTACCCGTCACGGCGCGAAAGCCTGCCTTCAATTGGCGTAGAAGTATCGTAGGGAGTTGGGCATCATCGATTCGTGATGAGGATCCACGGGCCACAAACTCACGTTAGCATAGCTAGCGCCAATTCGTGCAACCCGGCAGGCGATGTCGCCTTATCTACGTCGACAATACGAAATCCGGCTAGATGAATCGTTTATCCGCGGTAAGCGGTACTCGACCCGGCAACAACAACATCTCGGAGGGCAAACTCTCGGAGCACTCTTTTGAGTGCCTCAATCCGAAGCTCTTGATACGGACTGGGGCCGACTATTACTTTGACAAAGGCTTCGGCTCGGTCAGCGACCTTCAGCCTAATATACGGAACAATCGTCGTAGGGGTGTCCCGAAAACCAACGGGCGGAGTGGTGTTGATTTCCTTACCCTTTTCATCGAAGGCTTCACCGGTTCGAACTACGAAAATCACCCGCGATTCCTGTTCCTGGCTAAATGCAGTGTGCTTAATTCGTGCCAATTCGTAAAGAGATTGCCACTGCGCTTCCGCGATACGTCTGTTCTGGCTGGCTGCAATGTCGGGGGGGATTATGCGTTCAAGCATCGCTGTGTTAACCAATGTGTCGTCAACGGAATGAACATAACGCACGCTGTGAAGCTCGGGCACCGGATTCTTGTAGAAATCTTTTCCAAGGCCGCTCGGCAACTCCCATTCGTCGAAACTGAGATGCTGTAGTGCTAGAGGATTGACGCCAATGGAATAGCCTCCGAGCCCGTAGGAACGCCATTGACTCAGAAGATCACCGTTCTCACAGAAGCATGTCACAAAAACGCGCGATTGATTAGGGTTTGATTCCAGAGAGTTTAAGACCTGTATGCTTGACTGAGCAGCCGATTTCATGACGATTCTTGGGTCGTTGTCCGCGTTCTCCATGTTCGGATGCAGGCCGGCGGCGAGTTTCTGTAGCTGCTGGACTAAATAGTCACGGCCAAAGAGAATTTCTTGAGCATCGTTCAGAAACAGCACCTCAGATGCCCAAAACACACCAGTTCTGAGTATATTGAGGACGGCACGTGCATCTGTGTAGTGGTACAGGAGGTCCGTAGGTGCGGTTTCGTCGGTGGGCTCGATCATGCAGACAGAGTACTCCGAAGTCTTTTAGGGAATCGATGACGCCTACGCGCGAGGAGTCCGCCACGTTTTCCCCATGCACATCTATGACAACATTTTCGGCGGTGCAGCTATGCACTCATGCCCAGCGAACTCGGACTGTACCGACGACCTCGCTCACTGGGCAGGCACTTCCTTTCGATCTGTCGCGAAGGGCGACAGCCGTCTCGCGGACATAAAGTTCCCGGTGCCGGGATCCGACTGCGGCAGTCTGGGGACGAGGTTATGGGCGGGCGCTGCAATAGTGAAGGTCTGACGAGTTACGGGCAATTCTTCATCGACGCGATGACCAGCCGTGGAATGTTGATCCACGTCGACCCCGTCTCTTACAAGGCCCGTGAGCAGATTTTGACGATGGCGAAGGCGCGGCGCCATCCACTCGTCTCGAGTCATACAGGCTTTGTCGGGATCAGCAACGGCGAGAAAGCCAACGAAAGTAATCCGACGTTCGAGCAGTTTCGGCGGATCATCAACGGTGGGGGTGTTGCGGACCCGATCCTGCACCAGGGCACACTCAACAACGAGATGCCCGGTGCCATATCCAATCAAGATCATAAAACATTGCGGTTACACCAGCGTCGAGAATTACGAGTCCATAAAATTTATGACTCACGGATTGAGCGCCACAGTGCACCCAATGCTGGATCCATCGTGTAGCTGGCGACACCGCCTGGCAGCCACTTTACAGTCGTGGGCCACACCGTCTGGCTGTATCCGTTCTTTTCGTTCTTCAACCGCATGGTCAGGCCGGCCAGCTGAGCTCGTACCGAGCCTTCTGTGATCCCGGCGGATGTCGCAATGTTCTTGACGCTTATAGGTTGGCCGGACTCGTCGGCGCATAGGTCCAACAGCGCGAGTGTGGCTGGATTGCCTTGCTCGGACAGGCGGCGTAACGCTGGTTCGTCCCACGGGGCGCCGATCATCGATCCGCTGGTGGATGAGGCGGTCTGATCGATGCGGCGGCCGATGGTGAACTCCTCGACGTCCGGGACCGGGTATAGCCGACTGAAGGACACCGCGACTTGATCCAGCAGCTTATAGGCCCGGAACCTGACGAGGGTGATGTCGACATGTTGTTCGTTCAGCCAGACCACCGAAGCAGTGACAGCGGGCGGAAAGTCCGATGCAACGAGAACGATACGTGGGCTGCGAATCCCATCGGCCTTAAGGAGCATCTCTGTCTCTAGTTCGGTGCGCGCAGCTTCGGCGTCCATCGGCGCTCCCGCGCGGGTGCGGCTGGCGGAATATAGATCTGCGACGTCGGCTGGGGTCAGCCGACTCACCATGGCCGCGTAGTTGATGGCCTGCATGTGGATGGTGTGCGGTGCGACGTCACGTTTGAGTTCAACGACGACAAGCCGACCATCACCATCTATGGCAAGGATGTCCAGTCGATCCAGCACAGGAGCGCCCGCGGCGGTCTGCCACCGATCGTACTCGGTCGTGATGATTCGAGCACCCGGGCCGATGACGTCAGGATGCGCAACGACCCACTCCTGAAGGTGGGCTCGCTCTTGGAGTTCCAACTCGGCTAGGCCAACCCGTTCCACCTTCGCCGCCTTCGATCCCTGGACCGTGAACATCACCTCGTCGTACACACCGTCTCCTCTTTGGTTAGTAGTCCGTCGCAATGTTGGCTCATGATGACAACTGCTGTCGTGTTAAGACACTGGCTTCCAGGTGCCACAATTGTCCGAGTGAAACGAGTAGTCCGTCGCCGAAATAGTAACTTGGACGCGCTTTGCAGCGTTGATGAAGTTGTTATCGATTGCAGTGCCCGTCTTGTCGGTCCGCTCCCAATAGCATCCTTGTATGTCGCCTTCGATTGCGTACGTGCCGGGAGTGACCTGTTTGCCAACTAGGTAGGTACCATCAGGGAAGATGAGCCCCGCCGCTATCAATGCCGCCGAACTTTTGGCAGCTGCTGCTGCAGAGCTGTCCGCCGCGGCTTTCGGGCTTTGCGGTCCCGCCTTGACTGCGGCGCCGAAAATGGAACGCAACTGGTCGCAGGTGGCGGTTGTGAAGCATTCGAGCGCCCAGTTTGGGCCGTAGACGTATGAGGTGTCCGTGAGATCGCCTGTGACGGTGCGTTCAACAGCGGGAGTGCCGCTGTCCCATACGATAGCCAGCCACTCGTCTGCGTCACCGCAGAACATGTTGCTTCGTCCGTTTGCTGGCAATGGCGGGCCGCTCGTGCACCTGACCCCGGCTTGGCGGAGCGCGTTCAGTACCTCGGCTGCATCGCCGTACATGGCGGTTAAGGCAATCCGCGTCACAGGGGCCAACCGTGTCGGTGTCGGTGTCGGCGTCGCGGGCAGTTCGTTGTTCGGGGTCAGGTGGACGGCGGCCCCCCCGAAGATCTTGATGAGGTTGTTACAGAGTGCAACTGTGTCGCAATGAACGTCCCACATGTCTCCGTTGACGTACCCGGCGTCATATTGGGGCCAGTCCGCACGAACAGCATCACGATCCGTCGCAGATGCGTAGACGACGGCAGAGTAGGAATTTCCGTCGGGTGCGTCGCAGTGCGCCGCAGCGTCCTCCGATCCCGCTCCTATGTAGGTGGTCAGCCCGGGCTGGCAGTCGACTCCGGCGTTCTGCAGAGCGGTGACCAGCGCATCGCTGTCGGAGAACGTCGCTGCGGGGGCGAGGACGGGAGTGGCCGACGCAGACGATGCTGTGTCAGCCGATTCTGACGCGGTCGCCGAGGCCGCGGTGGGGTCGAAGGGAGTCGACCTAGCCAAGGAAGTAGGGACTGGGGACAACGAGGCAGAGGTCGACTGACCAGGTGGGGACGGTGGGGACGAGCTGGTGGCATCGACGCTGCCTGACTTGGTGGCAGTACATCCCCCCAACAACAACAGCGTGCCTACAACGATGCGTGCGTTGACGATTACCTTGCGTTCCATGGAGTCACAAAACCACACCCCAAGGGCTGCCGCTGTCGCGAGGTTGAACTGTCGGCTGGGCGGGGTCGCGGTCCTATCGGAGATGAGCTGCCGGAGGACCCGTTCCGCGCTGTAAGCGGCCCAGCCATCCGCTTAGCCGCCGCGGGGCAAAGCGCAACACCGACACCGACGACGGCCGACGTTCTGAAGCGAAGTGTTGGTCGTGCAATCGTGTAAGTCATAACATTAATCCGATGCGATACTAAAGACCGCGGTTACAAACCGTTGTCTTTGTTCAGTTGCGCTTGAGGCCATCTGAGCTGCGGGTTTGTACTCCACGACTGCAATCTGTGAGCTAGTGTCCTCTTAGGCGAGGAACACCTCGCAGCGAAAGTAAATCAACCCAGGGAGTTTCCATGTCCGCCACACGTCTGCCCATCCTGTACCGATGCGGCTCTGCCGCGCCGACCATCGCGTCCACGCTGATGTTCACCGACCTCACGGACTGCCGGGAAGAAGCGTTGCATGACCGCATCGGTCTCGGGCGCGCCGTGATGGTGCCGCGACTGCTGGCCTGCCCGTGCGACCTGCTGATCGAACACGTAGAAGATCTGCCCGACATCTTGGATCAGCAGATCGTGGCGATGATGCTCCAACCTGGAGGGTCGCGGCTCAGCATCGCCGGCAAGCTCATCCGCCCAGACAACGCGCGCTTTCCCCTGCTGGAGGTTCTGCGACCCTGGGCAGATGGTTGGACCGACCAGCCCAAAAAGCCACCTCGGCAGGCGGACCTGCCAGAGGTCTGCTGGGGGATGCGGAACGGGTTGAAGCTGAGCGGCCGCGAGGTCGCCGACGTTCTCAACGAGGTCCCGCTGTGGAGAAGCCGCAGCGGGGGGTCCCACGGCTTCACCGAGCAGTCGGTTTCCCACTACGCCAACAGGCACGACCAGGACGGCACCTGGCCACCCCGGGCCGCGGTTGCCCGCACACGCGAACACATCAACCTGCCAGATGACTCCGACGATGTGTCGTGGAAGGAGATCGCCGAGATTGCCTCAATCCCCTACATCCTGCTCGTGTCCATCGACCTTGAAGTGCCCGATGACTGGGACCGTCTGGACGCGGTGAAGTATTCGGTCCTCCGGCGAGTCTTAGCCCGCAACGACAGCACTCTTGTCGGCGCCAGCGGCACCGAGACAACACCCGAGGATGACCGGCAGCTCGACCAGATCTTGGAGTTCACCCTGCGGGTGGCACAAGAGGAGTACGTGCGCCGGCCGAACCCGACCGAGGACCGCGCCGCGGCCGCGGGCGCGGCGCGGCAGCTCGCCGCCCAGGGCAAGACGCTCGACGCCATCGCAAATGCTCTAAATCGGAGGGGTTTTCGCAGCCAACGCCGCGGCCGCTGGCACCGCTCCGCAGTGAAAGAACTGCTCAAGAACACCTCCACCGCGGCGGAGGAATCATGACCTTTCGATTCAGCTACCACGCCCGGCAACGGATGACCCAGTGGAACTTCACCGAACTCGAGGTCCGGAGAACCATCCACGACGCGACGACCACTTGGCCAGGTCACTCCGGTTGCACAGAGTATGTCGGCGCCGCCCTGATCGCCACGGTCAGCCCCGACGGAACCGTGGTGACCGTCAAACTCATCAGCGCGACACGCTATGAACACCCCGCCGCGTAGCTCGCCGGCCCATCTTTGCCGCATCGGCCGACCGCGGTGTGGGCTTCACCATGCAGGCCGGTTTCCTGCAGGCAGCACGAGTACGCCGCCCCGCGGAATTTCGCCGCAGGACCAACTTCAGGAGCCTCAAGGAGGGGGGTGGGATCAGTGGCTGATCCATCGGCGGCACCCACAACGCCACAGCCGGCGGATGTCCGGGTCCGGCAGCCGCTGCCGGCCGGCCCTTGGTGGATGGTCGCCGGCGGCCGGCCCGGGGCTGATGAGTTTGCAGAGCGTCCCCGGTGCCCTGGTAGCGGTGCCGCTGCTGCGGTGGGTCCCGGTCGTCGCAGTGCTGATGCTGGGGGTGACAACGGCGACGATCCTGCCCGTCCACGGTTCAGTGCGTTTCACGTGGGTCGCAGTGGAAGTCCCCCAGCATCCGGCCGCGGCTCGAGCCAGCGGTACGCCATCGAACATGTGGGGACCCAGGACGGCCATCCGCCGTTCCCGCTCAGAGTCCACGCCGTCCTCCTTCGGCTCGCTGGGCCAAATAGATATACAGAACGGCTAGATAGGTAGGCGAGCAGGTATCAGGACAGGCAGGTGACCAACACGTTGTCGGCCTGGCCGCCGTGGAGCCGCCGTGAGGAGGTCAGGGTGGGCTTGCTCGCTACTGTGGCCAGCCCAGAGATGGGAACGTTGGGAAGCTGCACCCGTGCGGCTCTGCGGGTATTCTGCTGCAGGTTCAGGTCTTGAGGGCGGCGGCCACGAGTGCGGCGGCGGCCCAACGCAACGTCCTTCTGCTTCGACAGGCGCCCAGGCGCCGCTCTCCGCGTACACGCCGACGGTCCCCCGGCGCAGGCAGCTCCGTTTGGGATCGCGTCAGGGGGAGGGCTGGAGGTCATTCCAGCGTCTGTCGCTGCCCAGCCGCGTGCATCATGGGCGAATCCGCTTGCGTTTGCACGAGCGAGGAGGACAATATTCGAGGTCGGAAGCTCTCCCACGTCGTCCAGCCAGCGAGCTTTGGAACGTAGTGAAAGTAGCAGTTCACATCAACTTGGCCAACACGCAGGCTCCGCCAGGCATTTTGCCCACCGTCGGCCATCGGGCACATGAACCCGCGAGCACCGCGTGGACCATCCGGACGGAGACAACAATTGGAGACCGAGCGGCGCGAAGGTAGCCCGAGAGGCCGTGTAGAAGATCCCGGTTCGGCGTTCACGGTGAGACGAGGCTTAAATGAAGTTGCACAAGGGAGCGTCCGCAGAGGTTCGTGACGATCGAGCCTTCGGCAAGGCCGGCCTCGCAACTTTTTACCACGAACCAGACTGGGTGGGCCCCGGCTCGCGCCACGGCATGGCGCACAAAGTCGTCGCCGATCCGAGTGGTGATGGGTACGTTTGCGTGGGGACTTCGCGGCCGCGCGGTCAAATGGTCGGATCCTTGGCGTTCCTGCGCTTCACGGCTCGCGGAGCGCTGCTCGATGATCTACCGGTGCTGCCGCCGGGCGGATCACCGGAGTCCGTGACCGCAGTGATAACGGACCATGAGGGTGGCATTGTCACGGCCGGTATCAATAAGGACACGACCGCCTTCGTCGTGCGGGTGTTCCCGGCGCAAGACAAGATTGATGCCACCTACGGCGCGAACTTTCGAGCCTGGCTGGAAAGAGTCGCTGGACGGGGGCAAATCGTCAGGGTGTTCGCCCTTCTCGCAGATGACCAGGGGAGAATCGTAGTAGCAGGGGCCGTTTACCGCCGCGCAGGCCTAAAGACATTCGGACCATTCGTTGTTCGGCTAAGAGCGGACGGCACCGTCGACTCGACTTTCTGGAAGTACGGCGGCCCCCCCGCAGCGGACTCTCAGTACCAAACGGTGTTCCGGGCGCTCGGTCGACAACGTGATGGAACGATCGTGGCCGCGGGTCAGCTCTTCGAAGTAGACGGTCGCGCTGTAGCCTTCGTCGTCTACTTGGACCCCGACGGGACGCCCTTGCGTTCGGATGCTTCCAAAAAATGGTCGAGTTGGTTCAGCGGCGTAAGCTGCATCGCCCCCGATGCCCTTACCGGCGGCTTGGTCCTTGGTGGGTTCCGCCAGCGGTCTGAAAACATCGTTCAAGCCTGCGCGATCCGCATGCTGCCTAATGGGCGCGCGGACATCAGCTCGTCAGGCGGATATCTGTGGAGAACAGCGACAAACAGCTCTGCACTCGAGGCGGTGGCGACTGCTCGCTCTGGTTCGATTGTGGCGGTCGGTTGGGACGGGCATACACCGGCGATGTTCGTCGTCAACCCCAACGGAACGACCCCGCCTGGCTTCGGTCCGACAGGCATGGTCCACATCGCAGATACCGGCACGGCGACGGGGCTGTGCGTCTCTGGTAAGCAGATTGTCGTCCCGCTCAAGACGGATGAGGAGGGTTTCATGGTGGCGGGGTTCCGGCTCCACGCCGCAGCGGCCTCGAAAAGCGCTCTAATCCGAAAATCAGGTGACCACGAGCGGCGACCCCGTCGGTAGGTGACGTGTTTTTTGGGCGTGACGCCTGCGCGTCGCGCTGGGCGGTGCTGTGCGGGTGGGTCAGGCGGCAGGTTCGAGGGTGACTTTGTAGCCCAAATGCTGCAGCTCGCGGACGTGGTTGCGCATCTTGCGGTTCAGATTGACGTGCGAGTCGTAGTAGCCGGATCCGAGGTCGAGGAATCGGCTGTTCTCGTCGCGCAGCAGGTGCCAGATGATGATCAGGGTGGACCGGCCGATTGCGACAACGGCGCGTTTGTTACCGCGTCTTCGAGCTATCCGCCGATACCGTTCGCCCAGGAAGGTGTCGGTGCGGCTGGCCGCCACCGCTGCTTCGCCCAGCACACGGGCGAGGTAGCGGTTGCCGTGGCCGGTGCCGCTGTTGCCTTTCTTGCGGCCGGCGGATTCGCTGATCCCGGGTGCGAACTTCGCCCAGGACACCAGATGCGCCGGGGTCGGGAATCGGGTCATATCGACTCCGATCTCGGCGACGATTGTCTGCGCCGCGGTGACTCCGACCCCGGTGATCTCATCGAGTCGGGTCACCGCCTGCGCGAAAGGGGCGATCTGCTCATCGATGCGGACCTGCACGGCGGCGATGTCAGCGGTGATCGCGTCCACCCGGGCCAGCATGGTGGCCAGCAGGAACGCGTGGTGGCCGCGGAACCGGCCGGTGAACGCCTCCTCCAGCCGGCCGGTCTTGGCGCGCATCGACCCGCGAGCCAACTGCGCCAATGCTTTCGGGTCTCGTTCACCGGCAATCAACGCCGCCAGCATCGCCCGCCCGGACACACCGAAAATGTCCGAAACGACGACAGACACTTTGATCAGCGCGTCCTCCAGCAACTTTTCCACCCGCTGCTTCTCCGCCGTCCGGGTACCGATCAGATCGACCCGATACCGGGTCAAGTCCCGCAGCTCACGAATCGCCGGTGGCGGGACGAAACTGGACCGCAGCATCTGCCGCTCCGCGACCTTGCACAACCACACCGCGTCCAACCGATCGGTCTTGGGCCGGCCGGGGAGGTGTTTGATGTCCTTGGCGTTCACCAGCCACGTCTGCACCCGGTCTTCCAGCAGGTAGAAAGGTGCCCGCCAGTAGTCGCTGGTCGCCTCCATCACGACCCGGGTCACGCCCAGTTCCACCAGCCAATCGCCCAGCGCCAGCAGGGACCGGGTCATCGTCGTGAACGTGCGGACCTCCTGCGACCTGCGACCGCCCGGACCGGGCCCAGGCACCCGGACGCAGCACACCACCTCGGCCTTGCCCACATCCAGCCCAGCTACCCGCTGGATGATCTCCTGATCGTCTAGATCGACTTCCACCCTTCCCACCTCCACACCGAGATCCGACAGGGCGGGTACCCGTGGGAGCCGCAGGGAACGGCGAATCTAATCCTCGTGCTCGCGGCAACAGTGAACGGCCCAAACGTGCAGCTCCCAGCGCCCGACTAACTCACGGCCTCAAACGGACCAAAGAGCGACGACGTCAACGGGCACCCAACCACATTTTCAGCCCGGAAGGGCGTCCCCGCAGGGGACAACCACGACTAACTCCTCGGCTCCCTGTGTCTGAATCGCCGCGCGCCACACCGCAACCCCCCGCCATTGCAGCGAGCTCCGCCGCCCGGAGTCGGATGCTGAGCGCTCAGCGGCTAGCTGAGCAGGCAGCTGCAATCTCCGCAGGGAATGATCTGATCGCACGGGGCAGGGAGAACATGGCCATAGCCAGCAAGATGATGATCATTCACAGCATGAACAAGTCGCGATGGTAGCCCGCGAGATCCACGTAGCGATGTGGGAGGCGCGCCATGAATGACGATTGGCTTGCCGCACATCTGGAGGCCGCGCGACAAGAACAGGCCGCTGCAGCGCAACGTGCTGAAAACGATAGATTCATGGCGGCACAACTAAATATCCAGTCGGAGGCCGTTCGGCAAGAGACGGCTCGCGAGGCCAAGTCGGTGTCGATATGTCCCAACCACGGCATTCCAACGAGCATCCCCGGTATGTGCCAGCAATGCGTCGCCGACGCACAGAAGCCCGCGGAGCAAATCCCGGTGTTCGATCCTGATATCGCGGCTAGTACTACAGCAGTAGATCATGATCATGGGCCTGTGACCTGCGGTGATAGTGGCTCAGGCGGGCTTGGTACTGGTGTTTGCGACGCCAGATCGACCAGCTGATCAGTCGTGCGGTGGTGGCGATGGCGCCGGCCGTGA
>JBBRDH010000004.1:0-81786 GCA_038204125.1 Mycobacteriales bacterium | reverse complement strand
ACACCCTGCAGGTCTGGCTTGGGGAACTGGTCGGTGGCGTAGAGGGCGACGGTGATGACAAGAGCATTCGCGCCGCCCGTCACCGGAACGACGTCGGACCGGGATTCGCCCACTGGCACCGGAGCCGCTTGCGGAACGGATACCGCGCCGATCCGCGGCGGCGCGACGAGGGCGCTCGCGCCTCCGGCGATGCCCACGATCAACGCCGCTGCTGCGACCGAAGATCCGAACAGGCTCCGAACTCGTATCTTCACGGCACTCCAATCGTCGGTGGGTTCACACTTGACGACGGGTACGGCGGGGCGTCGGCCACGGTTCCATTTGGAGGCTCCGGCCTGGGTAGCGAGTTGCCGACGGTCACCGAAAGCCCATTCGTACCGTCGAAAGCATCGTCGCCGGGGCGGGCGGGGGGGCGGCTGTGGGCCGGCGGGGGTTGTCAACCTTCGCCGGCAGTGAAACCGTGGTCAGCGGTGAGAGTGCCTTTGGGCTGCCATCACGGTGGATCGATGAGCCGGGGCAGCGATACTCCTTCGTTGCACGCCAACGCCTCGTCGTAGCGCGCCAGCACCAGGTCGGCAAGCGCAGCTCCGAGCGGCGCGGCGACCCGCACTCCGAGCTCCGCCGCCCGGGCTCCGATCGCGTCGAGCAACAGGCCGGGCGCGAGGAACAGCGGAACCACGCCGATCTCTGCGCCAGCTGACGATTGGCTGTCGACAGCCCAGCCATCCAGGGCTGCAACGGCTCTGGGTTCGGTGGTGGCGAAGACGGCCCGCACTTCAACACCGCGCCGTCTGGCCCAGCGCCCAGCCAGGTCAGCCACCGCCCCGTTTGCGGCCGGGTCGGAACTGCCGACAGCGACCAGCAAAATCCGCGCTGCCAGGTCGATCCCTGCTGCCGCGGCGGACTCTTCAAGCCCAGCCAGCACCTCGGAACCCATGCCCAGAATTCGTCCCAGCCGCAACTGGGCCCCGGTGGCTGATTCGGCGGCGGCGACCGCTTGCGGCGAGTCGACCCTGGCGTGGAAGGCCTCGGTGAAGAGCAGCGGCACCACCACCGCGCCCGGACAGTCCAGAGCTTGCAGCGCAGTCGTCAGATCGGGGGCGGCAAGGTCCAGGAAGGCCGACACCGCAACAAGTCCGGGACGCCGGCGGCCCACCTGGGCCATGACCTCACCGATCACTGACGCGGCCCTGGGATCGCGGCTGCCGTGCGCCAGGCCGATCAGGGGCAGACCGCCCCCCTGGCTAGGGGATCCTGTCGTCACCGGGCGGCCGGCACCAGCCCGCGGGCGCTGAGAATGGCCCGCTCCACCGGGCGGAAGAAGACCAGTTCGATGCCGATTCCGACGATGAAGATCAAAATGAGTGCGGTGTACATGGTCGGGGCGTCTTCCAACGACCGGCCCCGGTCCATCAGCTGCCCGAGACCCAGGCCGAGCTTGCTCGAGGTCGCGATGAGTTCGGCAGCCATCAGCGATCGCCACGAGAAGGCCCAGCCCTGGCGCAATCCGGCCAGGTATCCCGGCAGCGACGCCGGTAGCAACACCTCGCGCATCAAACCCATTGATCGCAGACCCAGCGTCCGGCCGACCCTGGCCAGCAGCGGGGGCACCTGGTCCATCCCGGAGATCAGCCCATTGGCGATGGACGGAACAGCACCGAGCAGCACGACCGCGTAGATGGCGCCGTTGGACAGTCCGAACCAGAGGACCGCCATCGGTACCCACGAGACCGAGGGCAGCGACTGCAGACCGGTCAGCAGCGGACCGACCGAGGCCCGCAGCCATCCGAACCGGAAGATGGCCAGGCCCAGGACGGTACCGAGGACGATCGAAGCCGCGAAGCCGATCAACCCGCGGCTCAGGCTGGTCCAGATGACAGTCAGCGCCGTTCCATCGGCGATCAACCCCTGGAAGGTCGTCCACACTTCCGCCGGCGACGGCAGCACGTACTCGGGTTTCCACTTCGCAGCGTAAGCCAGCTGCCAGAACCCGAGCAGCACCACCAGGGCGATCAGCGGCGGGTAGAAACCGGTCAGGAACCGGCGCCAAGCCGGCCGTCTGCGGGTGACGTGCAACTCCAGCGCATCCAACCCCGCGCCGACGGCAGCGGTGTCCTCCCGCTCGAACTGCTCATCACGATCGTCGGCCGCCACTGCACCATTGCCCGCGGTGCCCGCCTCATTCAGATCAAGCATGGGCATGGCTGGCGATCTCCTCCCGCAGTCGCAGGGTGATCTGTGCGGCGAGTGCGGACACCTCGGGATGTTCGATCGTCCGCGGGCCCTTGATGTCCACCCGCCACTCCCCGACCACCCGGCCGGGCCTGGAAGAGAGCAGTACCACCCGCTGACCGAGTCGGACGGCCTCCCGGACGTTGTGGGTCACGAAAACGACGCTGTTGCCGGTCCGTTTCCACACCCTCGTCAGCTCGTCGTGAAGCACATCCCGGGTGATCGCGTCCAGCGCCGCGAACGGTTCGTCCATCAGCAGGACTTGTCCCCGCTGGGCGAGTGCCCTGGCCAGGGCGACCCGCTGCCGCTGACCGCCGGAGAGTTCGTGCACTCGACGCGATGCCGTCCCACCCAGCCGGACGAGATCGAGCAGTTCGTCCACTTTCGTTGCCCGATCCCGGCGCGGAACGCCCGCCAGTTTGAGCGCGAGAGAGATGTTGGCCCCCGCGGTGAGCCAGGGGAACAATGCTGCTTCCTGGAACATCAGCGCCGGCCGCCCGGAGGCCTGCACCGTGCCTGCGGTGGGCTGGTCAAGCCCGGCGATCAGGTTGAGCAGTGTCGACTTGCCGCAGCCCGACGCTCCCAACAGGCAGACGAATTCACCGGGCGCGACCGAGAGACTGACATTGTCGAGCGCGGCAACCGGACCACCCGGTCCGCTGAAGACCTTGGTCACCCTGTCGATCAGGACGCCGGGCAATGCGGCCTCGGCCGGTTCCGGGGCCAGGGGTACCACCCGGGGGTCGTCGTCGTGGAATCGGAAGGCGGGGTCGAAGTCCCGGTCGAAAACCCGTGGATCGGCGGTGAGCAGTGTCATCGAGAGGTCCTCACTCCTGGCCGAGCCCGGTCGCGCCGACCGGCTGTTTGCCGTCGGCCTTGAGTAGTTTGTTGAGAATGCGCAGGTCGAGGATGCCGTCGACATTCGGGGCGGTCTTGAGCAGACCGGCATCGAGAGCATGTTTTCCGGAGTCGGCGTAGGTGCCGCTGAGCGGGTCATAGCTGACTTTGATGGCCTTGAATGCGGATGCGATGACGTTGTCGGAGAGCTTCTTTCCGGTCAGCGACCCGATGGCGTCGTTGACCGCGGCCTGGGAGCCGGCCGGATCCTGTGAGATGCGCTTGATCGCGGTGAGTTCGCCCGAGATGAGGGCGTTGACCGTATCGGGGTGCTGGTCGAGGAAGGTTTTGGCGACAATGAGAACCGTGGTGGGGAACAGCCTGTTGGGCCAGAGGGTGGCCTCGTCGACGAGAACCTTTGCGCCGGCGTCGATGACGAGCCGGGACGCCCAGGGTTCGGGGAGCCAGCCGCCGTCCACCTGGCCGGACTTGAACAGGGCCAGTGTTTGTGCATTGTCCTGGTTCACCACGTCGACATCGCTGCCGCCGTTGGTCTGGACTTTCAGGCCATTGTCGAAGAGGTAGTTCCGCAGCGCCACGTCCTGGGTGCCGCCCAACTGCGGGGTGGCGATGGACTTTCCGCGCAATTGTGCGGCGGAGGTGATTTCCGGCTTCACCACCAGCGAGGCACCGTTCTCGGTGGCGCCGGCGACGATCCGCAGCGATTCACCCTTTGATTTGACGAAGGAATTGATCGCGGGGCTCGGCCCGAGGAAGGCCGCGTCGATCGCCCCGGCATTGAGCGCCTCGATGGCAGCCGGTCCGGCCGTGAACACCTGCGTCTGAAGTGTGGTGGTGCTGAGCGCGCGGGTGAAACTTCCGTCCGCCACCCCGAGAACGGCGGCGGCGTGGGTGACGTTGGCGAAATAGCCCAGGCGCAGAGTTCCTGCAGCGCCGGCCGCAGCCGAGGAGCCACTGGCGGGAGCACTCGCCGCACTGCTGCTGCAGGCCACCGGCAGGGTGGCAACGACAGCGACGGCCACCCCGATCAGAATTCTTGATCTGGTGAAATCGGAAAAGCGCTTCAAGACGAGAACCTTTCACATCTGACCGCCGCCGGAAGGGCTACGGTCCAGGAGTCGGGAAGTTGGCGGATGGCAGGGCGCGGGTCGGCTCGCCGAGTACCGGACATCGGTTGGTGGTTGCCTCGACGCCGGGCAAGGCTTGGCCCGCCCCGGTCGTTTGGACAGCGGCCCGTCGGTCGCCGACCATCCCGGCGGCCAGGGTGGTGCCGTCGGCGGGGTCGACGACCAGTAGGGACCCGACGGCTCCGCCCGGCCGGAAGTCCTCCACGGCAACGGGTTCCACCGTTCGAAGGGTGACCTGCGCGATGTCGTTGAGAGCAAGTGCGGGCGGGGCGGGCACCCGGTCCAAGGTGTCGATGTCGAGCAGGTGATCGATCGCGGATACCAGTACCCGCGTGGTCGATGTCCCATACCGCAGCAGCGCCCGAAGCCCGGGCCGCAAGCCCTTGTCGGCGAGTTGGGTCACCGTCACCGAGAATTCGGTGCTCAGCTCCGGCTGGTCGGTGACCGATGCGATGAGATCACCGCGGGACAGGTCGACGTCGTCGGTCAGCAACAGGGTCACCGAATCGCCGGCCACGGCAACGTCTTTGAGGCCGTCGGCGGTGTCGATGGCGGCGACCGTACTCCGGGCACCGGAGGGCAGCGCCACGATTTCGTCGCCCGGCCGGACCGTACCGGCGGCCACCCGGCCCGCATATCCGCGGTAGTCGGGATGGGATTCGGTGCGCGGTCTGATGACGTATTGAACCGGGAACCGGAGCCCACCGGTACTCCTGGCATCCGCCAGGTCCACGAGTTCCAGGTGCTCGAGCACGCTCGGCCCGTCGTACCAGCCGATCCGGTGGGAGCGGGCCACCACATTGTCGCCGTGCAGCGCCGAGATCGGGATCGCAGTCACCTCACCGATTCCGAGATTCACCGCGTACCGGTCGAAGTCGGCCGCAATCCGGTCGAAGACCGCCTCGTCGAAATCGACCAGGTCGATCTTGTTGACTGCCAGCAACAGGTGGGGAACGCCGAGCAGTGCGGCCACCGCGGCATGCCGCCGGGTCTGGGCCACCACCCCGGTCCGAGCGTCCACCAGGATGATGACCAGATCAGCGGTCGAGGCCCCGGTCACGGTGTTCCGGGTGTACTGCACATGGCCCGGGGTGTCGGCGAGGATGAAGCTCCGGATTCCGGTCGCGAAATACCGGTAGGCGACATCGATCGTGATGCCCTGTTCCCGCTCCGCCCGGAGACCGTCGACCAGCAATGAAAGGTCCGGACTGTCAAGGCCTCTCGCGGCACTGGTGCGGTTGACCGCGTCCAACTGGTCGGAAAGCACAGACTTCGAATCGTGCAGCAACCGCCCGACAAGGGTCGATTTCCCGTCATCGACGGATCCGGCCGTCGCGAACCGCAGGAGTCCTCTCGGCGGGCCGAGGGGCAGCACGTCATCGAGCCCGGAATGCGCCGGCGCGGGATTTCGAACGCCCAGGGTTTGCGCGCTCATCAGAAGTATCCCTCTCGCTTGCGGTCTTCCATTGCTGCTTCGCTCAGTTTGTCGTCGGCCCGGGTGGCGCCTCGTTCGGTGACCCTGGTGACGATGATTTCGTCGATCACGGCATTGACGTCGCGTGCCGCCGATTCCACCGCACCGGTGCAGGACATATCCCCCACTGTCCGGTAGCGGACACGCCGCCGCTCCACCTGCTCGTCGCCGACCGGTCCGCCCCACTCGCCCGGCGTCAGCCACATCCCGTTGCGGGCGAACACCTCCCGCTCGTGGGCGTAGTAGATGTCGGGCAGGACGATCTGTTCGGCCGCGATGTAGTTCCACACGTCCAGTTCCGTCCAGTTCGACAGCGGAAAGACCCGGACGTGCTCGCCGGCAGCGTGCCGACCGTTGTACAGCCCCCACAGTTCGGGCCGCTGCCGCCGCGGATCCCAGCCACCGAACGCATCCCGCAAAGAGAAGATCCGCTCCTTCGCGCGCGATCGTTCCTCGTCCCGCCGCGCCCCGCCGATCACCGCGTCGAATTTCCGCGCCGCAATGGTGTCTACCAACGGAACCGTTTGCAGCGGGTTCCGCGTGCCGTCAGGCCTCTCCGTCAGCCGGCCGTCGTCGATCCAGTCCTGCACGTGGGCGACCAGCAGCCGAAGACCTCCGGCGGCAACGACCGAGTCCCGGTAGGCGATGACCTCGGGAAAATTGTGCCCGGTATCTACGTGCAACAACGAGAACGGCAGCGGCGCCGGGTGAAACGCCTTCCGCGCCAGGTGGAGCACCAGGATCGAGTCCTTGCCGCCGGAGAACAGGATCACCGGTTGCTCGAATTCGCCGGCGACCTCCCGCAAGATATGGATCGCCTCGGACTCGAGGGCGCGCAGATGCCCCCTCGCGTGCCCGGCCGCGACCGCCTCCCTCGGTACCGATCCGGTCGCAGCGATGACCCCCGTCGTGGGGCTTGCAATGGTCATCGGATTCCCTTCGCGGTCAGCAGTTCGAGCACCAGAGCGACGGAACCCGGTAGGTCGACCAGGTCGGTGTCGATCCGCAGATCCGGTTCGGTCGGTATCTCGTACGGGTCGTCGACGCCGGTCATCGAACTGATCTCGCCGCGATATGCCCGCGCGTACAGACCTTTGACATCGCGCTGCGCGCACACCTCGAGCGATGTCGAGACATGTATCTGCAGCAGCACAGTGCCCCTGCGACGGTGGAGATCCCTGACCCGCTCCCGTGTCTGCGCGAACGGCGCGATCACCGGAACAAACACCAGCACCCCGTGCCGGGCCAGCAGCTCGGCGACAAATCCCACCCGCTCGACGTGGGTGTCCCGATCGGCCCGGCTGAAACCTAGCCCCGCGGACAGGTGGGTTCGCACCTCGTCGCCGTCCAGCACCTCGACGTCGGCGCCCTGGGCGCCCAAGGTCCGGGCGACCTCCAGTGCCAGGGTGGTCTTCCCGGCGCTCGGCAATCCGGTCAGCCACACCGTCGCGCCGCCGGTCACCAACCGGTGGCGGACCTGAGGCGGGATACCCACGATCGTCTCACCATCGGCCAATTGCGCGGTGCCGGTCATGTGTGCAACCCACATTCGGTTTTGGCCAGGCCGGCCCAGCGGCCCGACCGTGGATCGTCGCCCGGCGCCACCCGGCGGGTGCATGGCTCGCAGCCGACCGACGGATACTCCTGGCTGAGCAACGGATTGACCAGCACCCGGTTGTCCGCGATGTACCGGTTCAGGTCTTCATCCGTCCAGCCGGCCAACGGCGCGATCTTGACCTTGCCACGCGCCGGGTCGAACGAGACCACTGGCGTATCCGCGCGGCCGACCGATTCCGCCCTGCGCAGGCCGGTGGCCCAGGCGTGGTACCCGGACAGCGCCGCGTTCAACGGCGCCACCTTGCGCAGCGCACAGCAGCGGTCAGGGTCCCGCGCGAACAATTCCGCGCCGTATTCCGCATCCTGCTGCGCGACAGTCTGGAGCGGGAGCAGTCGGCGCAGCGTCACGTCGTAGACAGCCTCGACAGCGTCTGCGGTGCCCAGCGTCTCGAGGAAGTGATACCCGGTATCCAGGAAGAGGACGTCTATTCCGGGGTGGACAGCCGCAGCGAGGTGGGCGAGCGCGGTGTCCTGCATGGACGCCGCAACAGCGAGTCCGCTGCCGAATTCCGCTGCCGCCCAGGACATGATTCGCCCGGCCGGTGCGCCTTCCAGTTCGACAGCCGCCGCCGCCGCGACGGCCCGCAACTCATCCGTTGACCGCAGGGTGGTGATCATCGCGACACCTGTTGCTGCGGGTGGTCTTCGGTGCCCGGGGTGGATGCGGCCGGCCCGGCTGAGCCGGAAGCCCCGCCGAGCAGCCCGATGAACCGTACGGCGAAAACCCGTCGGCAGTCCCGGCAGCTCCACGCGCCGTGCGAGTCCTCGTGCGGCCACAGGTTTGTCTCACCGCAGTACGGGCAGAACTGTGCGGGTGCCCGGTTCTCGCTCATCGCAGCTTCTCGATCATCGCAGCTTCTCGATCACCGGAGGGCCGCCTCGTCGGACCGGACGACCCACTGGGCGAAACGCTCGCCCGCCCGGCGGGTCTCCCGGTAGGAGGTGACGACCCGCTCCACGTAGTCGGCGAGTTCGGCGCCGGTCACCTTGTGTCCACGCACCTTTCGACCGAAGCCGGCATCGAGGCCGAGACCGCCACCGAGGTGGACCTGGAAACCCTCCACCTGATTCCCGGCCGCATCCGCGACAATCATTCCCTTCAGGCCGATGTCGGCGATCTGGGTGCGGGCGCAGGCATTGGGGCAACCGTTGATGTTGATGGTCAGCGGCACATCCAGATCCCCCAGGCGCGCCTCCAGTTCATCGACCAGCGCCATCCCCCGCGCCTTGGTCTCGACGATCGCCAGCTTGCAGAACTCAAGACCGGTGCAGGCCATCATGTTCCGACGGAACGTCGACGGTGCCGTGGAAAGTCCCAACTCGGCCAATCCAGCCTGCAGTGATTCGAGCCGGTCGGCGGCGATATCCAGGATCACCAGCCCCTGGTCTGTCGTTGCCCGCACCCGCCGGGAACCGTGCGCCTCCACCAGGTTCGCCAGCGACGTCAGCAGGGTTCCCGAGATCCGGCCGACCGTCGGCGAGATCCCTACATAGAACTGCCCGTCCTGCTGCCGGTGCACCCCGACATGATCTCTTGGTCCGTCCCAGATCTCCGCCGCCGGGCCGTCGGTGAGGCGGCGGTGCAGATAGGTCTCTTCGAGCACCTCCCGGAACTTTTCGATCCCCCAGTCGGCGACCAGGAACTTCAGCCTTGCCCGGTTCCTCAGTCGGCGATATCCGAAGTCACGGAAGATCGAGATCACGCCTGCCCAGATCTCCGGAATCTCCTCGATGGTCGCAAACACTCCCAGCCGTTGGGCGAGCATCGGGTTCGTCGACAGGCCCCCGCCCACCCAGACATCGAAGCCGGGGCCGAGTTCCGGATGCACGACGCCGACAAAGGAAATGTCGTTGATCTCGTGGGCGACATCCTGGCGCGGAGAACCGGAAATGGCGGTCTTGAATTTTCGCGGCAGATTCGAGAACTCGTCGGTGCCGACGAAACGCCGGACGATCTCTTCGACGGCCGGTGTGCCGTCGATGATCTCGTCCGCGGCAACCCCGGCCAACGGCGATCCGAGCACCACCCGCGGCACATCACCACAGGCTTCGGCCGTGCTCAATCCGACACTTTCCAGCTCCTGCCAGATGTCGGGCACGTCTTCGATCCGGACCCAGTGCAGCTGGATGTTCTGCCGATCGGTGAGGTCGGCGGTATCCCTGGCATATTTCGTCGAGACCTCGCCGATAGTGCGCAGAGCGGCCGTCGACAGCAATCCGCCGTCCACCCTGACCCGGAGCATGAAAAAGGGATCTTCCAATTCGTGCGGCTCCAGAACTGCCGTACGGCCGCCGTCGATACCAGGGGCCCGCTGGGTGTACAGCCCCCACCAGCGGAACCGCCCCCGCAGATCGGATGGGTCAATTCCGTCGAAACCCGTGTAGCGGTAAACGTTCTCGATTCTGCTGCGGCAGTGCAGACCGTCGTCGTCCTGCTTCATTCTCTCGTTCGGATTGAGCGGTTCCCGATGTCCGAGTGCCCACTGCCCCTGGCCTCGATCGGCATCCGGGCGCGCTCTGGGGCGTCGGGGGGGCTGGGCTGAACCAACGACAGCGGGCCGGTCAACCGCCGACCGACCGACCGAAACCTGGCCGCCCGTCGATCGATCGGGAGCAGCCGCCGATCCCACAGGGCCGGATTGAACGGCGGATTCGGTACCGAGATGCAGATCAATGGGAGTAGCCACAGCAGGACCCTTGCTGGAATGGCCGGGCAACTCACCGAAGGGGCTGGAGAACCAGGACCGGGATCACCCAGGGTCCTGCGCGCCTGCGGTGAACGCCCAGCGGCTCGAACGGAGCGGCGGGGTTCAGCGGGCAGTGCGACAGGCCGCGCTGGCGACGCGCACGAGGTCGACCTCGCGGCGGCACACCAACGGAACTCCCTGGACTGACACGAGGGGAAGCATACCGCTCCCAAGCCGTCGCTCAGCGTGTTGATGCTCACCATGTGGGATCGCGGGTCCGGGAAGTGGACTTGGGAAGTCCTGCGGGCGGCCCCGATCAACGGCTCCCGGACGAGGTCCGGATCGACTGTCGGGGGTCTGCACCATGCTGCTGACCATGAACACCACCACCGCACTGCTGTTCGGCGGCCTCCTCCTCGGCATTGGGATCGCGATCGGGGTCGCCCTCGGCGCCGGCCGGTCGGGCGGCCGCGACGGCGCCGGGGCACCGGCCACCCTCACCGCTCTCCTGGCACCGGCGTCGGACGCGCTCGTCCGGGTGGAGCAGCGCCTGCGGGAGGTGGAACGGGAGAGGGTCGGCGCGTACGCCGGACTGCAGGAGCAGGTGGCCCAGCTCCACCGAACCTCGGCCGACCTGGGTAGCCAGACCCGGTCACTGGTCAACGCGCTGCGGGCGCCGCAGGTCCGTGGTCGATGGGGAGAGGTGCAGCTGCAGCGGATCGTCGAACTGGCGGGCATGGTCGAGCACTGCGACTTCCAGACGCAGGTCTCCGCAGCGGTGGCGGATGCGGCCGGCGTGCGCCCGGACATGATCATCCGGCTGGCCGGCGGACGTCAGATACCGGTCGACTCGAAGGTTCCGTTCGACGCCTGGCTGCAGGCCAGGGAGACCAACGATCCCCGGCTGCGCGATCAGCTGATGGTGGCCCATGCGCGGGCGTTGCGGGCGCACGTGGATTCCCTCGGCGCAAAGGCCTACTGGCGGCATTTCCAGCCTTCACCCGAATTCGTGGTGATGTTCGTGCCCGGTGAACCGCTGCTCGACGCGGCGATGGCCGTCGACCCGGGACTGGCCGACCACGCCTTCGCCCGGCAGGTCGTCATCGCCACTCCCACCACACTGATCGCGTTGCTCCGGACGATCGCCTTCACCTGGCGGCAGGAACGGCTGTCTACCTCAGCCGAGCAGATCCACGACCTCGGCCGCGAATTGCACGGCCGGTTGGCGACCCTCGGTGGGCACCTGGGGAGGTTGGGCGCAGGTCTGGAACGAGCTGTCGAGTCGTACAACGCCGCAGTCGGTTCGGTGGAGAGCCGGGTACTGGTGACCGCCCGTCGATTCACCGATCTCGGCGTCGGCACAGCCGACATCGAGGCGCTCGAACCTGTCCAGTCGGCACCCCGACGCCTGTCGGCCCCCGAGTTCGACGGCCGGACGGCGCCGGACGGAGAGGACCGAAACGGCAAGGAACCAAACCCCAACGAACCAAACCCCAACGAACCAAACCCCGAGGAACCAAACTTCGAGGATCGAAGCGTCGAAAGCCGGGACTTCGAGCGGGGTGCGGGATTGTCTGCCGAGCCTGCCCTTTACCGGTGGCGTAGCGAATTCAGGGCGGGTTGACCCGGTATGTCGACCCGTCACCTGGGTGCCTGGGCCGGCACCCGGGCGGGTCGGGACGACACCTGGTCGCCTATTCCGCAGAACCGCCGGTGGTAGCGGCTGTCTGCCCGCTACCGTGGAGGGGTGAATCCCGCTTACGACCGACCCGGAACCCGGCCGCCGACGGAGAATGCCTCGGCGGTCCGGTCACTGACCGGGCTCCGGTCCTGGGGTGCAGTACTGGTCGCGGTGCTGCTCAGCGCCGCCGGAGTGGCTGTGGACGCGCTGACGGTGCACCCGCCCGTGCTGAGTTGGGGCCTTCGGGCCGGCTTCGTCGCCGGCGTGGGCCTGGCGGCCCTTGCGGTGCGCCGCGGATCGATCTTCACCGCCATGGTGCAGCCACCCCTGGTGCTCCTGGCCGTCGGGTTCACCGCCCTCCGGCTGATGACGAGCGAGCGGCTCACGTTCACCCTCATCAAGGTCGTCAACCTGTTCCCGACCATGCTCATCGGCACGGCGCTGGCCCTGATCATCGGCCTGATCCGACTGTTGAGCCAACCGCTGCATGTGCCCCGGTCGGTTTCTCGCGCCCAGGGCGCCCATGTCTGAGGCTGTCGCCGGCCTTTTCGGCCGGCGCGCCGGCACAGCGCGTCGGATCAGCTCGAAGCGGGCCGAAGATCCCTACGAAGCTCCTTCGGCAGCGAAAAGGTCAGCGTCTCGGTCGCGGCCGTGAATTCGGTGACGTCGGCATAGCCCGCCTCGGCGAGCCGGCCGAGCACCCCGTCGACGAGCTCTTCGGGAACCGACGCCCCCGACGTCACGCCGACCGTACGGACGCCGGCGAACCAGGCTTCGTCGATTTCGCTGGCGAAGTCGACCAGGTACGACGCCCTGGCTCCGGCGTCCAGCGCGACCTCGACCAGCCGGACCGAGTTCGACGAATTACGGGACCCGACCACGATGACGAGGTCACAGTCGGGCGCGATCTGCTTGACGACCTCCTGCCGGTTCTGGGTGGCGTAACAGATGTCGTCGCTGGGCGGGGCGGCCAGCAGCGGGAAACGCCGCCTGAGCAGATCGACGGTCTGCAATGTCTCGTCGACCGACAGCGTCGTCTGGGAGAGCCAGATCACCTTGTCCGGATCCTTGACCTGGACGGCGTCGACGTCCGCGACATCGGTAATCAGCTGGATGGCCTCTGGTGCCTCACCCTGGGTGCCTTCGACCTCTTCGTGCCCTCGGTGGCCGACCAGCAGGATGTCGTAGCCCTCCGCAGCAAATCTCCGCGCTTCCTTGTGGACCTTGGTCACCAGTGGACAGGTCGCGTCGATCACCCGAAGGTCACGCCTGGCAGCCTCGTCGTGCACCGCCGGCGACACCCCGTGCGCCGAAAAGACGACGAGTGCGCCCTCCGGTACCTCATCGGTTTCCTCGACGAAGATTGCGCCGCGGTGCTCCAAGGTGGCCACGACGTGCTTGTTGTGCACGATCTGCTTCCGCACGTACACCGGCGCGCCGTACTGTTCGAGCGCCTTCTCGACGGTCACCACGGCCCGGTCGACGCCCGCGCAATAGCCCCTGGGCCGCGCGAGAAGGACACGTTTCGTCGGGGTAGTCATGCTCTCGATGGTAGTTCGCCGCGGTCGGGCGGACGTATCCAGCGAAACGGGCGGGCCGGCGGAGGGCCGCCGACAGTGCGAATCGTTCCACCCCCGGCGCGTCACCGACCGGCGATGGGGCACGCTGATGTCATGGCTATCACGTTGCCGACCCCGATCCGCATCGCCGCCGGCCTGCTCGGCACGGCGTTGGACCACCTCATCAAACTCCCCGAGGAGCTGCCCACGCTCGGGATCTCCCTGGCCGGCCAGGCCGTCCGAACCTCGCTCCGGGTTCAGCAGCAGTTGGCGGAGCTCGCCACCAGGGGGGACGAACTGCTGGCGCCACTGACCGGCGGACCCCAGGATCGTCCACCCTGGGCCACCTTCGATGACGAGGACGACCGGACGCCGGGCACCCGCACGTACGACCGCGGGTCCTCGGTCGTGGGATCTGTTGCCGGCGACGGAGCGCCCACCGACGGAGGCGGAGCCGGCGGCGATGCGCCCGCCGACGGAGGCGGAGCCGGCGGCGATGACACCGACAGGGCCCTGCACCCCGCCGGCGAGCACGACGCCGCGGCGGCCGAGGTCCACGGCCCGGAGGCCGAGAGCGAGCCGTTCCCGATCGTCGACGCCGGAGCGGAAGGCTCGGTGGTCCTACCGGGCGATATCGCCAGAGCGGCGAAATCATCGGTACGGACCCGATCGACCGGCACCCGACCGCGCCGGTCAGCGGCCAGGACGCCCCTGGCGGAGACGTCGAGTCAGCTCGGCGATGCGGCAATCCCGGGGCCGCCGAGTACGGCCCCGACGGACCCGGCGATCGGACGGCCACTCGACGTCGCCGGATCGGACGGACCGGTCGCCGATTTCGGCGGGCTGACCGTCAGCCAGCTCGCGGAGCGCCTCGACGAACTGGACACCGCAGCGGTCCGGGCTCTGCTTGCGCAAGAGGAGGACGGTCGGGCCAGGGCCCCGTTCCTGACCTTGCTGACAAACAGGGTGACGAAACTCGAGCACCAAAGCGACGTCGACACCGAGCGCCATTGACGGAGCACGCACCCGACCAGAGCCCTCCCCGGCAGGGTGCACCCGATCTCCCCGGGCCGTCCAGGATGCCGACCCGGGCCGGCGAGACGACACGGGAGAACCCGTGGCCCGTGCGCGCCCTGGCGCAGCGGATGGCGGAGTACATCGGGAAGGCGCCGGCGGCCTGGATCGAGGGCCAGATCGCCCAGCTGTCGCAGCGCGGCTCCGGTATGGCGTTTCTCACCCTCCGCGATCCGTCGGTAGACATGTCAATCTCGGTCACCTGTTCCCGGCTGACGCTCTCCGCCCTGCCGATCCCGCCCGCCGAGGGCAGCCGGGTCGTCGTCCACGGGCAGTTCGAGTTCTACCCGGCCAGGGGGTCGCTGTCCTTCCGGGTCGACCAGATCCATCCGGTCGGTCTGGGGGAATTGCTGGCCCGGCTGGAGCGGCTCCGCCGGTTGTTGGCCGCCGAAGGACTGACCCTGGCGGCGCGGAAGAAGTCGCTACCGTTCCTGCCCGGCGTCGTCGGTCTGATCACCGGCCGGGCCGGCGCCGCCGAGTCGGACGTGCTCGCGAACGCCAGAGCCCGCTGGCCCGCCGTCCGCTTCCGCATCGAGAACACCCCGGTACAGGGCGTTTCGGCCGTGCCGGAAATCTTGGCGGCGCTGCGGCGGTTGGACGCAGACCCGCAGGTCGATGTCATTGTGCTCGCCAGGGGCGGCGGCAGCGTCGAGGATCTGCTGCCCTTCTCCGACGAGACGCTGTGCCGCGCTGTCTCGGCCTGCCGGACTCCGGTGGTCTCGGCAATCGGTCACGAACCGGATCACCCGATCGTCGACGACGTCGCCGACGTGAGGTGTTCCACCCCGACCGACGCCGGCAAGCGGGTGGTTCCCGATGCGGCTGCCGAACTGCGGTCCGTCGAGCAGCTCCGGGCACGGGCCAGACGGGCGTTGACCGGATGGGTGTCGACCGAGTCGGCGAAGCTGGCCCGGCTGACCTCCGCCACAGTCCTCACCCGGCCACTCGATCCGATCGACGCCCGCGACGAGCTCGTCCTGCGGGTCAGGCAGCGTGGCCGGGCGGTGGTGGCAGCCAACCTGGACGCAGCCGGCCGGGATCTCGCGCACCGCCGGGCGCAGTTGGCCGCGCTCGGGCCCGCCGCAACCCTCGCCCGTGGGTACGCCGTGGTGCAGGCGGGACCGGCAATCCTGCGGACGGTCACCGGCGCCCCCGCCGGCACCGCCCTTCGGATCAGGCTCGCCGACGGAGCGGTACTGGCCACCAGCGACGGGCCAGAACACCAACGGTCCGAACAGATGAGCGTCACCCGCTCGGAAGGCAGCTGACAACCGATGAACCCGCCCGCCCCCGCACCGCCGGGCCGTCCCGACGGCGACTCCCCCGCCGCCGCCTTGATCAACGAGATCCCCGTAGCCAGCTACGAAATCGCCAGGGACGAGCTTGCGGCCGTGGTCACCCGGCTGGAGGTCGGTGGTCTGGATCTCGACGAATCGCTGACCCTGTGGGAGCGCGGCGAGCACCTGGCCGCGGTCTGTTCCAGGTTTCTCGACGGCGCCCGCCAACGGGTCGAGGCGGCCTTGTCCCGCTCCGAGCAGGACGGGGACTGACGGCCCGGCACCCACCGGCGCCAGCCGAGCCCAGGCCCGCGCGGACGGCCGAGGTCAGGCCGGGGCGACGGTCTGGGCGAGCCTGGCAAATTCGGCCGGCGTCGCACTTCCGGTGATCAGCAGGGTGATCCCACCGGCTGTGCGCACCCACGCCAACTCGGTCCGGCGGCCCGGGTTGACGGTCCACTCCGCCCCGCCGGAGGTCGTGGATCCGGTGGAAGGGCCGGCTTGACCGATTTCGGCGGTCAGCAGCGCCGCCGCCGGGGCCGGGGATTCGATCAGCGAGATGAACGAACCGCTGGGGGTGAGCCACCCACCACGCACCGCGGCCGGAGCCCCCGCCGGATCCGGCTTGCTGATCGTGAAGGAGTTCGGGTGCCAGTCGGCCGGGATTTTCTTCGGCACCACCACTTCGAACCCGGTGACCCTGCCCGCGGTTTCGAATCCCCCTTGCACATCGGCGGTAGGCGCGACGCCGCCTCGAGGGCCGGCCGGCGCGAATGAAAATCCGCCGTAGAGGCCGACGATGACCAGCACCCCGATGATGATGACGCCCATCGAGATCGCCATGTCCCTGATCGTCTTGTTTCGTCGCTCGGCCACGACCGCCATGCTGCCATCCCCTGCCTCCGCACCGCCCCCCGAACTGCTGCAGTCGGCAAGGGCTGTGACGCAGATCGGCGGCCTCCGGATGGCATCCGCCGGCACGCCGCCGATAGCGTGGAGCAATGGAAGAACCCGACGCCGCGTTCCCTGAAGCCGCACCCGCCAGTGCCCCGACCGACGCCGATTCCGGCGCCGGGTCCACCGAGTTCCGTATCGAGCGGGACACCATGGGCGAGGTCCGGGTACCGCTGACCGCCAACTACCAGGCGCAGACCCAGCGGGCGGTGGAGAACTTCCCGATCTCCGGTCGCGGCATGGAGCGCAGCCAGATCCGCGCCCTGGCGCTGATCAAATCGGCGGCCGCCGCCGTCAACGCCGATCTCGGTGTGCTCGACGCAGAGGTGGCGGCAGCCATCGGGGCTGCTGCCGACCGGGTGGCCGCCGGCGAATTCGACCACGACTTCCCGATCGACGTGTTCCAGACCGGATCCGGCACCAGCTCCAACATGAACTCCAACGAAGTTCTCGGGACACTCGCAACCGCGACTCTAGGACGCAAGGTCCACCCCAACGACCATGTCAACGCCTCGCAGTCGTCCAACGACGTCTTTCCCACCTCGATCCACGTCGCGGCCACCGAGGGCGTCGTCAGGGACCTCGTTCCGGCTCTCGATCACCTGGCAAAAGCCCTGGAGGACAAGGCGACTGAGTGGGTAACAGTGGTCAAGTCCGGTCGGACCCACCTGATGGACGCCACGCCCGTCACCTTGGGGCAGGAGTTCGGCGGGTATGCGGCCCAGATCCGCGGCGGCATCGCCCGGCTGGAGTCGTCGCTCCCCCGGCTGGCCGAACTGCCACTCGGCGGCACCGCCGTGGGCACCGGGATCAACTCCCCGGCCGGCTTCGCGCCGGCCGTGATCGCCCGGCTCGCGAAGCTGCTGGATCTCCCGTTCACCGAGGCCGCCAACCACTTCGAGGCGCAGAGCAGCTGCGACCGGCTCGTCGAGACCTCGGGGCAGCTACGGACGGTCGCGGTGTCACTCGTCAAGATCTGCAACGACATCCGGTGGATGGGTTCCGGGCCGCGGGCGGGACTGGCCGAGATCCACCTCCCGGACCTTCAGCCCGGCTCCTCGATCATGCCGGGCAAGGTCAATCCGGTGCTGCCTGAGGCCACCACGATGGTCGCTGCGCAGGTGATCGGCAATGACGCGACCGTGGCGTTCGCCGGAACGACCGGCACCTTCGAGCTCAACGTCATGCTGCCGGTGGTCGCGCGGAACCTGCTCGAATCGATCCGCCTGCTGAGCACCGTCACCAGACTGCTCGCCGACCGGTGCATCTCGGGACTGATCGCCGACGAGGAACGCTGCCGCACCTATGCCGAATCGTCGCCCTCGATCGTCACGCCGTTGAACCGCTACATCGGCTACGAGGAAGCGGCGGCGGTTGCCAAACAGGCGCTGAAGGAAGGACGCACAATCAAGTCTGTCGTCCTCGAGCGTGGCCACGTCTCCAACGGCACCCTCACCGCGCAGCAGTTGGACAGCGCTCTCGACGTGTTGTCCATGACCCATCCCTAGCGGACACTCGCGGGCGGGCTGGTCACGCTCAGCGGCTGTGGCGTCCGCCGCTCTCGTCGTCCGTCGTGGACTCGTCGGCAGGCTCGTCGGTCGATGGGTGGCCCGACGCGGGGCCATCTGCTTGCTGGCCGCCGGCGCCCGGGGAGCCGGTGGGGCGGGCCCTTTCGGTGGCCGGTTCGTCGCCGAACCGCGGCCTCCAGGCAGCAGTGTCCCCGGCGGCCCGGTAGGCGTCGGCCGCTGTGTCCGCCGGCGGGCCGGCAGTGCTCGCCTGATCGGCCGGCCGGTACGGGCCGGCGGTCGGCGGCCATGGGGTGGGCGGCGCGCCGGCGGCTGCGGACCCGGCCGGGGGGTACGCCCCTCCGGACAGCAAGCCGGCGTTGTCGGGATGGTCCCGGCCCGACAGCAGCCCATGACCGGCATAACCCTGTTCGCCGATGTCTGCAGCACCGGGGCGGGAGTTCGGCGCGAACCCACCGGCCCCGAACGGCCCCCCAGCCGGATATCGGGGCGGCATCGGATCGACGTAGGGCTGCGGATTGAACCGCTCCGCTTCCGTGGCGCGATCCTGTTCCGCCCACGCCGCCTCGGCGAGCTGCCGATCCCGCTCGGCGTTCTCCGCGCCCAGCCGATCCCGCCGCTGCCTGAGTCCGAAGAACGCGAACGCAGCCAAGAGCAGCAGGATGCCGCCCAACAGGTACCACGGCCACACGGGACGGGCGGGCGCGGCTGCCACCGGGGCGGCGGATGAGGTCGGCGCGGCGGACGATGCACTCGACGTCACCTCCGAAGAAACGATCGAGGAGGCCGACGATGTCGAGCTCGGTGAAGCGGAGGTGCTCGACGGCGCTGCCGAGGTGGAGGCCGTCGAACTGGCCACCGACGAACTGGTGACGATCGGGGCGGTCACCGCGAACCGGGCGATGCCCGTCACCTTCGAAGTCTGACCAACCGCCCGCAGGACGTGCGGGCCGGCTGGGAATTTCGCCGGTACCACGAAGTCGAGGCTGACGATCCCGTCCTGATCGGCGGTCGCGTCGGGCAGTGGAGTGGGCGCCGACTCCAGCGTCACCCGCACGGTCTCGCCCTTGTCGAACCCGGCGAACAGCACCTGCTGCCGGGTCCCCGCCTCGACCGAATCCGACCGCATGCTTTTCGGCAGCACGGTGGCCGGGAGGCCGCCGATAGCACTGCTCTCCAATTCCGTCGAGGGGGTGTTGGGAGTCGTGGGAGTCGAAGTGGTCGGCGGTGTCTGCTGCCCGGTGGTCGACGAGGGATCGGTCGAGAACGCCACCGGGAGGCTCAGGTCCTGGCTCCGATCGGAATCGTTGTCGGAGGTTGCGTAGACCGCACAGGGCGTGGCCGAGCAGTCCGGCCCCTGGTTCTGCCCCACCGAGCCGACCGCCGGGGTGGTCACGGTCACCGAGAAGGAACCCCCGTCGCCGAACTTGGCCGTGGTCTCGTTGGCCTTGCCCGCGCCATCCTTGCTGACACGTGCCCAGGCCGTGCCGGGCTTGTCCGGAACAGGACCGCCCAGGCACTTCGAAAGGTTTTTCGGCGCGGCACCGTCGGCGGCACAGACCGCGATGTACAACCCGTGGTCCGTGCCGAAGCCCTTGCCGGTGACGACCAGTTTGTCGCCGCCCGAGTTCAGCACTGTGGGATCGACGGTCAGCGTCCGACCGCTGTCGCTGGTGGTGGCCGGCGCAGCAGCCCGCACTCCAGCTGCGGTGCTGGGCGCTGCGGCAACCGGCGTCGCCGACAGCCCCGCCAGCACGACCAAGGCAGTCGTCGTCACCGCCGCCAACCCGAGCGCGAGCTTGCGGGCCGGGCCGTTCGGTCTGGTGGTCACTCACCCATTTTGACTTACCGGACGCCAGGAGACCGACTCATCGCCGCGTCGCGTCGGCCGGACATCGGGCGCCAACCCACCGGGACACCGAGTCGCGACACCCGGGGCAGCGGGCAGCGGGGCAGGGTAACCGGGAGGTCAGTTCAGGTCGGGGAACTCGAGGAGCTCGGTCACCAGGGCGGCGATCGGTGACCGCTCGGACCTCGTCAGCGTGACGTGGGCGAACAGCGGATGCCCCTTCAACGCCTCGATCACCGCGGCGATCCCGTCGTGCCGACCAACCAGCAGGTTGTCCCGTTGGGTCACGTCGTGGGTGAGCACCACCCTGGAGTTGGTGCCGAGCCGGGACAGCACGGTCAGCAGGACATTGCGTTCCAGCGACTGTGCCTCATCGACGATCACGAAGCTGTCGTGCAGCGACCGGCCCCGGATGTGAGTGAGCGGAAGCACTTCCAGCATTCCCCTGGCAAGCACCTCCTCGACCACGGCGGGCGAGGCGATCGCGGAGAGGGTGTCGAAAACGGCCTGCGCCCACGGCTGCATCTTGTCGCTCTCGCTGCCCGGCAGGTAGCCGAGCTCCTGGCCGCCGACGGCGTACAACGGCCGGAAGACGACGACCTTGCGGTGCGCGCGCCGCTCCATGACCAGTTCGAGGCCGGCACAGAGGGCCAGCGCCGACTTGCCGGTGCCGGCCCGGCCGCCCAGCGAGACGATCCCGATCTCGTCGTCCATCAACAGGTCGAGGGCGATCCGCTGTTCGGCCGACCGGCCGCGGAGCCCGAACGCCTCCTTCTCCCCTCGGACCAGCCGGATCTGCTTGCCGGCGGTGACCCGGCCCAGCGCCGACCCGGTGGGGGTGAGCAACTTGACTCCGGTGTGGCAGGGCAGATCCCGGGCGGCGTCGGCGTCGATCAGGCCGGTGGCGAACAGGGTGCCGACCTGCTCGGTGCCGACCTCGAGCTCCGCCATCCCGGTCCAGCCGGACGGCACGATGTCCTGCGCGCGGTACTCGTCGGCGGTCAGACCGACCGCCGATGCCTTGACCCGCAGCGGCATGTCCTTGGAGACCAGGGTCACTCTACGGCCCTCGGCGGCCAGGTTCAGGGCACATGCCAGAATCCGGGAATCGTTGCCGTCATTGTGGAATCCGGCCGGCAACAGGCTCGGATCGGTGTGGTTGAGCTCGACGTGCAGGGTGCCCCCTGCGCCGCCGACCGGGATCGGCGCGTCCAGCCGTCCGTGTTCGATTCGTAGGTCGTCCAGGATCCGCAGCGCCTGCCGGGCGAAGTAGCCGAGCTCGGGGTGGTGCCGTTTCGCTTCGAGCTCACCGATGACCACCAGCGGGAGTACGACCTCGTGCTCCTGGAACTTCGTCAGCGCCCAGGGGTCGGAGAGCAGCACCGAGGTGTCGATGACGTAGGTCAGGCGCCCGGCCTCCGGGGGACGGTCACCCGACCTGGCAGGCTTCGCGGCGTTGCCCGACGGGGCGGGACCGGTGACGGAGGTGGCACGGCGAACGACCACGGACGGCTCCTTGGCCGGCGCTGGTACGCGCGCCCGCTGAAGAAGAGAAGGCCGGTGGTGTCCCGTCGGCGGCCCGGCATCGCGCCGGCCGCCGAGAGGGCCCGGTACCGGCCCCCTGGATCCTGGGTGCTGGAAATCCGGCACGCACGTTTCGGGGCCTCCCGTATGTCCGCGCTACCGCGGCTCACAAATCGGACGCTACCCGGCGCTGCGGATCTACCGCCGGATCGACACGGGATGCCGGGTGAACATCGCGTTCCACCGGATGAACACCGTCTGCCGCAGATCCACCCGACCCCGTGCCGGCGACATCGTCGACGGGCGATGCCGGGGAGGACAGGCCCGGCACGGCCGCGGTGCCGACAGCCATGGGCAACACCACCGTGACGGTGAGCCCGTTGGGCTGCGCGTGCGAGGCGAACACCCAGCCGCCGTGCGACCGGACGATCGCTGCGACGATGGAGAGCCCGAGGCCGCTGCCGCCGTTGTGCCGACTGCGGGCAGAATCCGCCCGGAAGAAGCGATCAAAGAGCCGCGGCAGGGCGTCAGCGGGGACGCCGGGACCGTTGTCTGTGATGGTCACGGCGACCTCCTGACGGCCCGGGAGCAACGACGCCGCCGCCGTGGTCCCTGGCGGGGTGTGGGTCCGCACGTTGCTCAGCAGATTGGCGAACAGTTGGTGCAGCCGCAGCCGATCGCCCAGCACGACGCAGGGCCCGGACGCACCGATCAGGCGCCAGGTCCGGGAGCCGTCGATGACCGCGGCGTCGTCCACGACGCCGACCAGCAGCTGGGACAGATCCACCGGCTCGTAACTGGCGGGCTGCTCCGCGTCGGCCTTCATCAGGGTCAGCAGATCGTCGACCAGGACGCTCATCCGGCCGGCCTCGAAGCCCATCCGCTCCATCGCCCGGCTCACCGAGGCGGCATCGGGCAATGCACCCGCCCGGTACAGCTCGGTGTACCCGCGAACCGCCGCGACCGGGGTGCGGAGCTCGTGCGAGGCATCCGAGACGAACTGACGCAGCCGGTCCTCGCTCCGGCGGCGCTCCTGCAGCAGTTCGCCGATGCCGTCCAGCATTCCGTTGAACGCCGTGCCCAGGCGGTGGATCTCGGTACCCGGATCGGCGACCTCGACCCGCTGCGCGAGATCGCCGGCGGCAATCTCGTCCGCGGCATGGGCCATCACCTCCAATGGCATGAGGTCGCGACGGATGATCAGACTCGCCGTGGCGCCGAGCAGCAGCAGGAGTCCGCCGGTGACCAGCAGCTCCAGGAAGATGAGCCGGTTGACAGCGGCCGTCACGTCGGCGAGCGAGATCCAGGCCACCAGGTAGCCCGAGGGGGCCCGGCTGACCGGGTCCTCTGTGCCGATTGCGATGGCCCGGTACCGGGCCGGGGGGCGGCTGCTGTCGCCGACCGTGATGGGTACGGAGGTCACCGGGTTACGCCCCAGGGACGGATTGCCGTCGGGGTCGCGGCTCGGGTGGACCCGAACCTGGCCGATACCGGTGGACCCGATGACCGACCAGCCGATCTCGCCGCGGACCAGGTCGGAGTTGCTCAGCGCGCTCAGGAAGCGCTCGTCGATCAGGCCGGGTGGCAGTCGCTGGACGACGCTGGTCAAGGTGGCGTCCCGGTCCGCGATCAGCGAGGCTCTGATGCTCAGCGGCAGCACCAAGTCGACCGCGATCAGGGCGACCGCGGCGACGGCCAGGACCAGCGCGATCAGCCTGGCCCGCAGGCTCCACCGCCGCCGGGCGGTCGACAGTGATGCCGGCGCGTTCATCTCAGCGGCTCACGGTGTGGCGGTTCCCGATGAGAGTCGGGGTACCCGGAGCACATAGCCGAACCCCCGGTGGGTCTGGATCAGCGGCTGCCGACCGGGCGTGTCCACCTTCCGTCGCAGATAGGAGATGTAGGTGGCGACGACCGAGTCGTCTCCGTAGAAGTCCGTACCCCACACCGCATCGAGCAGCTGCTGCCGGGACAGCACCATGTTGGCGTTGATCATCAGGTGGCGGAGCATCTTGTATTCGGTCGGCGCCAGCTCGATCGGCTCGCCCTCCCGGCTCACCTGGTACGTCTCGGGGTCGAGTTCGAGGTCGGCCACCTTGAGGACCCCGTCCGACGATTGATCGGGGCGGACCCGGCGCAGCACCGCACTCACCCTGGCGGCGAGTTCCTCCAGGCCGAAAGGCTTGGTCACGTAATCGTCGCCGCCCGCCGTGAGGCCGGCGACCTTGTCCGCGGGGGCGTCCCGCGCCGACAGGAAGACGACACCTGCGTCCAGGCCGGAAGTGCGCAGCCGCCGCATCACCTCGAGCCCGTCGAAATCCGGCAGCATGATGTCCAGGATGATCAGATCCGGCCGGATATCGGTGGCCACCTTGACCGCCTCGCGCCCGGTCGAGGCGACACTCACCTCGTAGCCCAGAAACCGCATCGACGTGGCGACGATGTCCTGGAGGGACGGCTCGTCGTCGACCACCAGCAGACGCGCTCGGGTCGTCATGCTCCGCCTTCCGCCGCGCGGCCGGGTTCACCCCGGCTCATCGAATCCAGCACACCCCGCGAATCCGGCAACGGTGCCGATGGGAAGTGTGAACCGGATGGGAGCACCAGTCTCCCAGCGATGGCCGGCCCCAGGGGCCGCGCCGGGCCGGGTCAGACCTTCCGGGCCAGGGCCACGATCCCGTTGCCCCGCTTCGGTGCCATTGCCTGCAGCGCCTGGAAAGGCTTCACCCCGACGTTGATGAGCACGTCCATCGGACGACCAGAAGGCTGGAGCCATCGACCGCTTCCGGCCGACTGGTCCTCGATGGATTCACCGAATTTGCCGGATGTCCTGGCAAACCGGTTGCGGACCCCCTCCAGCAGGTAACCGAGCGGCCAGCCGTACAAACTCACCGACACCGGCTCGAACCCGGCCTCTGTCAGCCTGCCGGTCAGTTCCTCCGGCGAGTACCGGCGGTAGTGGCCGACGGCCGTGTCCGACGGACCGAAGAGGTGCTGCCAGGCGGGAACGGACAACAGCAGGTGACCTCCCGGTCTGATCAGGCCGCGCCATTCGCCCAGGGCCCCGGCGTCGTCCTTGATGTGTTCCAGCACCTCGAACGCGCAGACCAGGTCGAACGTCCGGTCGGCGCCCAGCACCGCCGAGAACCCGTTGATGACTTCGCCGCCCCTGGGCGCGATCCGTGCCGCCGCGACCACCGAGGAGTTCCGGTCCGGCTCGACGGCCACGAACGAAGGCACCGACTCCGCCAGCCGGGCCCCCATCGCCCCCTGGCCGCAGCCGATCTCCAGGACGGTTTTCGGCGCCACCCGGCGCAGCGCCCGCTTGATCAGGGGCCAGCGCAGCGCCGCCCGGGGAGTGAGCGGAGCTACCGGCGCTGAGGTCGTTTCCATCGGAGCAGCCTATCGACCAGCGGCGCCGCCACTGTCTCCGCCTTGAAGGCCGCGTCCGCGAGTCGGCGTGCGGCCAGGCGTCGGTCGGCCAGCAGGGCCCTGTCGTCGGCGAAGGCGATCAGGGCGGAGGCAATGGCATTGGCATCACCGGCCGGTACGAGCACCGCCGCTGTCCCGAGCACCCGCCGCTGTGGCGCGGTGTCGGAGGTGATGATGGCGCAGCCGGCCGCCGCTGACTGATACATCTTGTTGGGCACCACTTCGGCCGCCTTCAGGGTGGCGCCGAAGATGCCCAGCGCAACGTGGTGCGCAGCCACCACCGCGGGCAGTTCGTCGGCGGGTATCCAGTCCCGCCACTGCACGTCGGCCGCTCCGGCGGCCGATTTCGCCGCCGACAGGTCCTGCCCGGTGCCGATCATGGTGACAACGATGTCCGTGCGGTCGGCGATCAGGCCCAGTGCCTCACCGATCGTCCTGGCGCCCTGCAGGGGTGTGTACAGCCCGAAGAACGCGACTTGCACGGGTGCGCCGGGTAGCGGCGCGGGCGCGGCCCGGTTTCCGGCGGCGAACCAGCGATGGTCCGCACCGACCAGGCAGACGACAACGCGACCGGCCAGTCTGGCCGGCACCCGAGCCGCGTGCTCCGCAGTGTCCAGCACGATGACGTCCGCGGCGGACAGGGCGGAGCGGTCCACCACCCCGAGCGCCCTGGTGATCAGCCCACGCTTGGCTCCGCGGTCGACGGCGGTGCCCTGGGCGAAGATCAGATGGTCCAGCGCGATCGGGGTGGACCTGCCGAAGACCCGGCGGGCCAGGTGTACATCGAAATGACCGAGGTAACCCACCAGCACGGCGTCGACACCGGCCCGGTGGGCGGCCCGGCCGCGGCGCCACAGCCGGGCCCAACGGGTCAACAGCCGGCCGGCGAGCAACGGAACCGTCCACGGCCGCTGCAACATCGAAACCCGGTCCGCCGTGGTCATCCCGAGTGGCTCGTTGATTTCGGTCACCTCGTGCCCGGCCGCCGCCAGGCCTTCCGCAAGCACCCGGATGCGGGGATGCGAGTCGGCCTGATAGGTCCCGAAGATGACGATGCGCATCACCCGTCCTCAGCCCGCGGCGACGATCGACCGGCGGCTGCGGCCGATCCGGGCGGCGGCGGCGGCGAGCAGCACATCGACCGCGGTCAACACGACGCGGGACAGCAGCACGATGAGTACGGCGGACCCGGGTTGGGTGACAGCGGACAGCCCGAAGGCGAGAATCGCCTCCCGGGCTCCCGCGCCGGCCGGGGCGATGACCACCAGGATTCCGGCCGCCGAGGCGAAGCTGAACAGGCCGATGGCAAGCAGCGGATTCGAGTAGTCGGCGCTGATCGATCCGACGAGAAGATAAAAACTGACACCGTTGAAGAGCTGCCCAAGGGCGAGCCAACCGGCCGCGCCGAGCAGTGTGCGGGCCGGAATCCGTTCCAGAGCAACGGTTCTGCGGGTCAACCGGCCGGCCAGCGCGCCGACCTGGACCAGCACGCCGGGGTGGAGCAGCGCCAGCATAGGCACCACTAGGAGCAGCAGCGCGCCGTAGGAACCCAGCACCGCCCTGCCGGCGACCGCGAGACTAGCGGCGCCCAGCGCCGCCGCCGTCGCCACCGCCAGCAGGATCGACATCAAACTGGCGGTGCCGCTGCGCGCCCTGGGCACCCGCAACTCCTTGGCCATGGTCGCCTGGGCCAGCACCGTCCAGACCCCACCCGGGATGTACTTGCCGAGCTGACCCATCAGGTACACCCGTTGAGCGTCGCGCAACCGCAACCTCGAGCCCAATCCGATCAGCAGATCGCGCCAGGCAGGGACCCCCGACCAGGCGGCGATTCCGCCGGTCAGCAGGGCGCCGGCGATCGGCCAGAAACTGACCTTGGTCCAGGCCGTGGCCACCTGGTGCCGGTTCCGCCAGACCCAGATCACCGCCAGCACCGCGATCACCAGCAGAAACCCGAACCGGAGCAGACGGCCCACGGCAGACCGTTTGGGGGGTGGCCCATCGGGCGGTTGGGGGTCATCGCCCCCGGAGGCGAATGCGACCGGGTCAGGAATCGTCACGAGACCGGACTATGAGGTCGGCGAGCAGCGCCACCGCACCGATGAGCAGCCCGGTGATCATCAGCAGCACCGACGAGGTGGTGATCCGGAAGGCGTAACGGATCACATCGACGACCGTCTTGACGAAGCCGATCCCGAGCAGCCAGAGGGCGGCCGGCATCAGCACCTTCAGCGGATTGAAATACATGATCATCCGCAGCACCTGCAGAATGTAGCGGTAAGCGTCGGAGATGAAGCTGAACTTGGATTTACCGGCCCGTTTGTAATATTCCGTTTCCATGAATCCGACAGCGTGCTGATTCATCAGGAAGGCCAGGGTGATCGTGGTGACACAGGAGAATCCCGGCGGCAGTAATCGCAGATAGGGCAGCGCGATTTCCTTCCGGAAAGCTCGCAGGCCCGAGTTGAGATCCGGGATCTTCGATCCGGCAAGCCGTTCGGCAATCTTCCGGATCACCCATTTCGCCGGCACCCGCAGGATCTTGTACGTGCCCTGCTCGCTGGTCCTCGCCCCGACCACCTGATCATATTCCGGATTGTCGTCGAGGAAGGCGACGAGATCCGGTATCCGGTCGTTCTGATAAGTCAGGTCCGCGTCGGTCCAGACGATGATCCGGCCGCGACCTTCCCGCGACCCGATCCGCCGGGCGGTACCCGATCCGCCGTTGCGCTGGAACGGCATCAGCCGCATGTGCGGATAATTCGGCAATACCGTGGTGAGAACGTCGAGAGTGCTGTCGGTGGATTTGTCGTCGATCACCAGGAGTTCGTAGGAATAGATGCTGGCGTCCATCGCCTTGGTGATCTTGTCCAGCTCTTCGACGACGTGCGAAGCCTCGTTGTAGCAGGGCAGGACCACCGTCACGTCCAGCTTCTCCGGTTCGCCGTCGACGACGCCGAGCACGGTGGACCGGAAGTAGTGGTCGCGACTGGCCATGAAGTCGAGCTCCTCGCGCCTCTGACTGATCCAGGCGGCAACCGCTGCATGATCGCCACCTGGCGGCGCGATCACCGCGCCCCGGCCGGCGGCGATGCGCACAGCCACTGACCACGCAGGAGTTTAACCGTTGCCGACCGTCGAACCGCCGCGCAACTCGGCGGCGATGGCGCCCGGGGTGAGCGGTTCGTCGAGCAGTCGCTGGAAGCGGGCGAGCGCGGACTGCCCGGCGCTCCTTGCCGCAAGCCAGGGTCGCAGCAGGCGTTCACCTTCGACATAGGTCGAGGTGTAAGCGCGCCACAGCGGGTCCGTGGTGAAGCGCAGAATCTGCCGGGCCCGGCCTTCGTCCACCAGGGCCCAGGTCTGCAGGTAGCCGAGCGCTGCGTCGGGATCGATGTTCATGTCGTGCACCATGATCGCCATGTTCTGCCGCACCGTGTTGAGCGGCCGGGCCGCAAGTTCCAGTGCCTCCGCCAGTTCCGGCTCGAAGGCCGGGCCGGGTTTCACTCCGGCCGGCCCCGTCCGAGGGAACCCGTCGAGTACCTCGGCGGCCCATGGGCCCCACCCTGGTCCGACCGCCGCAGTGAGGGCGAGATCACCGAGCCCCTCTGCCATCAGGCACTGCGGGGTGTTGACCAGGAAGATGGTCTGCTCGAGTTGGCCTCCCTGACGGACCAGCAGTTCCTCCTTGCGACAGTGCTCGGTGTGGTGGCCCGGGTAGCACTCGTGGGCGACCAGCACCGGAAGCTGGCTCATCCGGTGCCCGATATCGGCATTGACGGCGACCCGCGAGCTGAAGTTCCCCAGGTAGTAGTTGAAAGCGCTCCATGAGACGTCGCGCTGTACCTCGAACTCGATGTTCTCGGACGCCGGCAGACCGGTCGCGGCGGCCACCCGCTCGCGCAGTGCCGCCGCCAGCACCCGAACTGCCGGTTCCACATCGCCCGGCGGGCAGGCCTCCCCGGCGCGCTGAGCCGCGATCCGTTCACCCAGCGTTCCCGAGCGTGGGATCCCGGCGTCATCGAGCAGTGTGGCGATGGCGCGGTGGGCTGCTGCGTAGACATCGGTGTCCTGCAGGCCGATGTCGACCTGGAAGTAGGCGCGGACCTCATCCACGAACGACATCGGGTCGCCGGCGAGCCGTCTGCCGGCCACAACCAGCGCGTCCAGATGAGCTGTCAGATAATCGCTCCTGGCGTCCGACAGGCCGGCGTCCGGCACCGCGGCGCTCAGCCGGATGGCCGCAGCCGACAGGTCCGCCGGGTCCGGGTCCGGCTCGTCGGCCACCTCGTGGCGCAGGGCGGGGTCGCCGATGTAGGCGTCCACGAACCCGGCCACCACCCGGTCGAAGCGCAGACCCAGCTTGAGATATTCGGTCACCACATCGAGTACAGGCACGCCGCCCACGCTAATGTCCGGGCTCCGGGCCTGCCCAGTCCCCGGCTCGCAGCACCGGCCGGCGTCATTCGCCGAAGCGGCGGTGCCGTGCTGCGTAGTCGCGCAGGGCCCGGAGGAAGTCCACCCGGCGGAACTCCGGCCAGTAGGCATCGCAGAACCAGAATTCCGAATGTGCGCTCTGCCACAGCAGGAACCCGGAGAGCCGCTGCTCCCCTGAGGTGCGGATCACGAGGTCGGGATCGGGCTGACCAGAGGTGTAGAGGTGTTCCTCGATGGCGTCGACCGTCAGGTTCTCGATCACCTCCGCCATGTTGGCCCCGGTGTCGGCCGCATCCCGGAGGAGCGACTTCACGGCGTCGGCGATCTCCTGCCGACCGCCGTAACCGACGGCCACGGTGACCTGCAGACCCGCCCGGTCCGCCGTCCGGATCTCGGCGGCCGCCAACCGGGTGGCCATCGGATCTGGCAGTACGTCCATGGCGCCGACGATGCGGATCTTCCACGGCTGTCCTGGGGCGGCCAGGTCGTCCACCACATCGGTGATGATGTCGAGCAGCGCCCTCACCTCGTCGTCGTCCCGGCGCAGGTTGTCGGTGGAGAGCAACCAGAGGGTGACCATGCTGATGCCGGCCGCCTGGCACCACTCCAGAAGATCGGCGATGTGCGCGGCGCCGGCCCGGTGGCCGTCGGCCGGGTCGGCGAGACCGACCTTGCGGGCCCAGCGCCGGTTGCCGTCCAGCATCACCCCGACGTGGTGCGGGATCTCCGCTCCGTCCAGGCCCTGGACCAGGCGGCGCTCGTACAACCGATAGAGCAGCGCCGGCATCCTCACGCTGCGAACCCTACTGTCGAAAGCCCGGTGAGTCCCGGCGATGGCATCGGCCTGCGCATCGGCCTGCGACATCGGCCTGGGCTATCACCCTGGGACATGGGCCTGAGACATGACCCTGGGACATGGGCCTGAGACATGGGCCTGGGACATGACCCTGGGACATCGGTCTGCGCCGGCGGCCTCCCACATCGGCCTGCCACCCTGGTGGGACGTGACTTGAGCCTGATCGGTCGCATCGCACGGGAATTTCCGGGACGATGAGCCCATGACGTCTCAGACCGTGCGGCAGCCGGTCACCACGCGCCCGAGGGCGAGGGGATGGATCCACTGGTATTCGGCCTTCGTCGGCGGCATCCTCGGCGTCACGCTGGTGATCATCGCCGCGACCACCAGAGGGGCCGGCCCTGCCCTCGCGTGCACGATCTACGCCGTCGGGATCATCGGACTTTTCGGCATCAGTGCCACTTATCACCGTCACACCTGGGCATCGCCCAGGGCCAGAACGTGGATGAAGCGCGCCGACCACAGCATGATCTTCGTCTTCATCGCGAGCACCTACACCCCGCTGGCAGCAGTGGGGGTGCCCGGTTCGATGGGGCGCCTGGTGCTCGCGATTGTCTGGATCGGTGCGGCCGGGGGGGTGGCCCTGAAAATGCTGTTCCCGAATCTGCCGCGCTGGGTCGGAGTGCCCTTCTATCTGGCACTCGGCTGGGTGGCGGTGTTCGTGATGCCGGATCTGCTGCACAACGGCGGCGTCGCCGTGGTGGTTCTGCTCGCGATAGGTGGCCTGCTGTACACCGGCGGGGCCGTTCTCTATGCGATCCAACGGCCGAATCCGTGGCCCGGCGTCTTCGGCTACCACGAGTTGTTCCATGCCGCGGTCAGCATGGCGGCGCTGTGTCACTACGCCGCGGTGTTCATCGTCGTCACCAGCTGACTGCGTGCCCACCCGCCCGATGATCACGGGCGGGTGGACCCGCTGTCTGCCTTTTCGCCAACGTCAGGGCTGGCCGGCTCAGCCCAGGTCGGGGCCCTCGCTGCGCAGCCGGTTGACCTCTTCCATGGCGGACTGGAGGTCACCCAGCCACTCCTGCGCGTGCTCGCCGACCAGCCGGATGGCCCAGACCACGGCGTCCGACCGCGAGCGGGCGACACCGGAATCGATCAGCGTGTCGAGGATCTGCCGTTCCTGCTGGCGCAGCCGGGTCATCACCGGCACGGAGGCGGTGGTGAACAGCTCCTGGGTACCGCCGAGGCTGGCCCCCCAGGAGATCTCCCGGCCATAGCGGTGCTGGCCCTGGCGGGCGATTTCGATGCGCTGTTCACGCGTTTCCTCGCGGAAACGCGAGATGCGGCCGGCCTCGGCCGCAGCGGTGGCAGCGGCGTCGAGCTCCCCGGCGGCCGCGTCGAGCGGAGGAAGTTCGCCGACGATCAGGATCTCGTCGCGGTCGACCACGACGGTCGGGGCCCCGGCGAACCAGTCACCGGGCAGGCGGCCGGTGAACCAGCCGCCGGCGTCGGAGGCGTCCGGTGCTTCTGGTGCTCCGCCGCGGCCGCGGCCACGCGGACCGAAGCCCCGCCCGAAAGCGGCGGCGAAACCGGGACCGAAGCCGGGTCCGCCCGGACCGCGGCCGCCCTTGCCACCGCGGTGACCGGGGCCACCGTGTTCGCCGGAACTCCCGTGCTCACCGGGGCCTCTGTGTTCACTGCGGCCGCCGTGTTCTCCGGGACCCCCGCGGCCGCCTCGGCCGGCGGGGCCGCCCGGGCCGCGACCTCCCGGACCGGGGCCTTCGCCCTCGTGTTCCGGGCCGAAACCGAACGGGCGGGGTGCTGAATTGAAGTGGGGTTTCATGTTGATTCCTTTCATTGCCGCTGTGCAGCGGGTGCCGTTGGGCAACCATCTCGGTTGCATGATTACAACGTTACACGCGTTACAACAGCGTCACCTGTCGAATATTCCCCAGTCGCCCGCCCGACCGACAGAGCGAGGGCGGAGCAGTGCAGCCAGATCGCCGGGGTCACTCACCGGGCGGTCGCAGACGAAGCCGCGGCAGACGTAGGCCGCCGGTTGCCCGCCCATCATCGGCCGACCCGCCAGCAGCAGCAGACCGGGCGCGTCGGGCTCGCCGACCTCGAACACCGACCCGCCCGGCGCCGATCTCCGTGCCGTCAGGGCCAGCCCGTCACGGTCGGGACCGGGCCTGCCCGCCACTGCCACCTGGACCGGCCCGTTGGCAAGCGCCTCCGCCGCCGACAGGTGCCAGCCGGCGGACCGGGGCATTCGGGTCAGCAAGGGCCGGAGGGCGGTGAGCGCCCGTTCCGCGGCCCGTCGATAAGCGGGGGATCCGGTCATAGCCGAAGCCGTTACCAGCGCATCGGTGGCGGCCGACGCGCCGGACGGGGCTGCTCCGTCCCCCGGATCGCGCGGCCGTAGGAACAGCTCGGCGGAGTCCTCTGCGGTGTCGTGGAATCCGCCATCAGCGGTGCCGAAGTGGGCGAGCACCAGGTCCAGCACCGAGGTCGCCAGCCCGAGCCAATGCGGGTCGCCAGTGGCCTGGTGGAGCGCCAGCAGGCCACCGGCCAGGTCGCCGTGGTCCGCCAGTACCGCCGCTCCAGGGCCGGCCCTGCCGTCGCGGGAAGATCGGCACCAACGCCCCCCGCGCAGGTGGACCCGCTCCAGGTAGGTTGCGGCGTCGGCGGCGGCGGCGATCCAGTCCGGCCGACCCTGCACCGCGCCGGCCTCGCTCAGCGCCCGGATGGCAAGTCCATTGCTGCGGAGCACCACGAGGTCGTCCCGGCCCGGCTGCGGACGGAGACCGCGGACCTCGAGCAGGGACCGGCGGATCCGCTCCAACCACGTCGGGCCGAGATCGTCCGGCAGGTCGGCCGGCAGCCGAAGTACGCAGCCGTCCAGGTCGGGGGGATGGTCGTCGAGCGTCAGCCCGAAAAGCTCAGCGGCCTGCCGGCCGTCCCGCTCGCCCAGCGCCTCGATCAACTGGTCCTGCGTCCAGAGGTACGTGGCGCCCTCGACACCGCGGGTGTCGGCGTCCAGCGAAGCCGCGAAGGCGCCATCCGCAGTGCGGAGTCCGGTGAGCAGAAAGTTGCCGATCCCGACTGAGGTCCGGGCGAACAATGGGTTCGCGGTCAACCTGGCGGCGTGCGAGTACACCGACAGCAGCAGTGCGTTGTCGTCCAGCATTTTTTCGAAATGCGGTACGTGCCAACGGGAATCGACGCTGTAACGGGCGAAGCCGCCGGCCAGCTGATCCGCGATCCCGCCCCTGGCCATCCGGGTCAGAGTGAGCTCGACAGCGGCAAGCGCCTCTGGGGTCCCGGTCCGCTCGTGCTGCCGGAGCAGGAATTCGCAGACCATGGCCGGCGGGAACTTCGGTGCGCCCACGAAACCGCCGTTCAAGCCGTCGATCTGACGCAGCACGGCGGCGGCGGCATCGTCGAGCGCGGCCACGTCCATCCCGACCCCGTCGAACGGCACGTCCGCCAGAGCTGCCTGGTCGAGTCCGGTGGAGTTCGTGCCTTCGGCAGCGGCCATCCCGGCCAGCGATGAGGTAATGTCCGCGGCCGCGCGCAGTACCTTTCCCCGGTCCTTCTGCCAGGCGTTGGCAATGGCCGACAGGACCTGCCCGAACGCCGGCAATCCGGAAACCGGGATCGGCGGGAAGTAGGTACCGGCGTAGAACGGCTGGCCGGTAGGGGTCAGGAAGCAGGTCATCGGCCAGCCGCCGTGCCCGGTCAACGCCTGGGTGGCTGCCATGTAGACGGCGTCGACGTCGGGCCTTTCCTCCCGGTCGACCTTGATCGCAACGAAGTCGCGGTTGATCTGAGCGGCCACCGCCTCGTCCACGAATGATTCCCGGGCCATCACATGGCACCAGTGGCACGAGGCATAGCCGACCGACAGCATGATCGGCACCTGCCGGCGCTGCGCCTCGCTCAACGCCTCCGGACCCCACTGCCACCAGTCGACGGGCTGGTCGCGGTGCTGCAGCAGATAGGTGCTGGTTGACTTCGCCAGGCGGTTCATCGACCGACGCCGACCGTTCGGATCTCCAACCGCAACATGGGGTCAAGGTAGTCGTCCAAGATCTACCCGGAACAAACTGCTCGACAAGGCTGGCAGCGCGTTGAGCTTTCCGGATGATGACGGCCGACCCAGGCCGCATGAAGTTCCGCGGCATTGGCTTGGACGACGGTATGCCTAGCGGCGCTTGCGTCCCGACCCGTCCGAAAGTGGCGGGTCGGCTGCTCCATCCCCTCCGATGACGACGGGGCCGGCCGGCTGACGGTGACGGTCGGTCTCCGGAAGATCCTGGGATCCCGACCCGGACCCGGCGAGGGCACTTCCGGCCGGAGCCGGTCGGTCGGGCGGAGGGTCGAACGAGGCCGGAACCTTCTTCAGGTTGCGGTTCATGGATTTGAGCAGAAAGTAGACGGCGATACCCATCAGGACGATGACAAGAAGTCCGATCGGGGCTGCCTTCCCCCATTCCGGCCCATGGCCCGTCGTCGGATCGATGGTGTTGGAATCAACCTGCAGCGCGCCCATCGTCGCCATCACGCGCGGTCGGGCCGGGGAACGCCGGCGAACAGGTCGGTTTCGGGCATCTCGGTGTCGACCAGCGACCGGGCCAGTTCGTAGTCGTCCGTTCCCCACACCGACGCCTCGATGTCGTGCGGAACGGCGAACCAGTGCGAATTCGGATCGATCTGCGTCTCGTGGGCCATCAGGGCGGAGTCCCGGTGCGGGAAGTAGTCCGCCGCCGAGATACGGGTGGTGATCCGGGAACCGGGATCCGGTCTCGGGTTCTTCGCGAACCGCTCCATCCACTCGTCGAACGGGCCCGTCCCCGTGCGTTCGCGGACGGCTTCGTTGATCGCCAGCAACCGGTCCTTGGAAAAGCCGATGTTGTAGTAGAGCTTCAACGGCTGCCAGGGCTCACCCGCACCCGGAAAGGCATCGGGATCACCGGCGGCTTCGAAGGCCGCCATCGACACCACATGACAGCGGATGTGATCAGGGTGCGGGTAGCCACCGTTCTCGTCGTAGGTGGTCATCACCTGCGGCCGGAACGCCCGGACCACCCTGACCAGCGCCTCGGTTTCGACCGCTACATCGACAGCGCCGAACGAGTCGGGCGGCAGGTCCCAGCTGTCTGGATCACCTTCGTGGTAGCCCGAGTCCTTGAAGCCGAGCCAGGTATGGGCCACCCCGAGAATGTCGGCGGCTCTGGCCATCTCGGTCTGGCGCAGGGTCGGGATGTCGATGTCCTGGTCGGCGAACTTCGGATTCAGGATGTCGCCCCGCTCGCCTCCGGTGCAGGAGACGACCATGACCCCCACCCCGTCCGCGGCATACTTGGCCAGGCTCGCCGCACCCTTGCTGGACTCGTCGTCCGGGTGGGCATGGACCGCCATCAGGCGCAACGGAGCTGCGGCCGCGGTCGTCCCCCGCTGTACCGCCCGGTCCGCGAGTTCGGCCCGCTCCTGCTGCTCAACTCCCCGGTGGGCAACTCCCTGGTGGGTAACCCCCTGGTCGTTGACCGCGGCTGTCCCGACATCCGTCGGGCCGACCTCCGCCAAGGTGTTCGTCAGACCTTCAGTCACGTGATTCCAGACCCTTCTCGCTTCATTGCCACCTCGGGCGGGGCACACCGGGCCCAACGCCACCATTGTCCCACCGACCAAATGGAGCACAGCACAAATGGGCCCACCGCACGAACGAGCACCGCACGAACGAGCACCGCAGGAACGAGCACCGCGCAGGCTTGCCCATCGCGGACACCGTGCTCGCTCCCCAACGGAGCAGGCACCGTTGAAACCGAGTTCTTCGCGCCCGACGGAACCGTTGCGAAAGGAAGGGCATTCCCAATAGCTGCGTGTTAAACTTCGATTCACATCGCAGTCACCCGGACTGATCATCAGCGAGTGCGGGGTTCCGAACCGCCTCGACCGATCGTCCTCAGCTTCACCGGACAGGATCCTGCGGCCAGCCGTGCGAACCCGACCGGAATCAACAGGCGGCCCCCGTGGGGGCCGTCTTCATTTTCTTTTGCACCCCGCCTGAGCAGGCACCCCCACCGAACTGCCCGTTCCGACACGGCACCGGGTGACCGGTGGACGGGCCGGTCGGCCGGTTCGGCGCAGCCGAGCCAATTCGACCCCAGGTATCAACCATGCGTATTCGATGTCCGGTACCGCGGTACGGACGTATTCAGTAAGGAGTTGCCATGACCGGATCTGTCGCCACCTGGCTCACCCAGGAAGCACACGACCGCCTCAAGCGCGAGCTCGACGACCTTGTTGTGCACCGCCCGTTGATCGCTGCGGAGATCAACGCCCGCCGCGAAGAAGGCGATCTGAAGGAGAACGGCGGCTATCACGCCGCCCGCGACGAGCAGGCAAAGCAGGAGGACCGGATCCGTAAGATCCAGGAGCTGCTGCGTGAGGCCCAGGTCGGTGTCCGACCTGCGGACGACGGCGTCGTCGAGCCCGGCATGGTGGTCACCGTGTCGTACGACGGCGACGACGACGACCAGGAGACGTTCCTGCTCGGCTCCCGCGAGGAAGGCGCCCACGGCTCACTGCAGGTCTACTCCCCGCAGTCCCCGCTCGGCGCGGCCATCCGCGGCGCGACCCCCGGCGAATCCCGCGAGTTTTCGCTGCCCAACGGCCGGACCCAGAAGGTGACCGTCGTCGAGGCGAAGCCCTACAACGGCTGAGCTCAGCGGTGGTCGATGACCTTGTAATTGTCGGCGGTCAGCCGGGCGAGCAGCTCGTCGCGGTGTTCCGGGCCCCGGCATTCCAGCCGGAGGTCGACCTCGACGTCGCCGAGCGCGAGGGTGGCGCCCAGCCGGGACTGCTCGACGTCGACGACCGAGGCACCCAGCTCGCCCATCAGCGCGAGCAGCCGGGCGAGCGAGCCCGGTCGGTCGGAGATCTCCAGCCGCAGCGAGAGGAACCGGCCGGCCGCGACCAGGCCGTGCTGGGTGACGTGCAGGAGCACCAGTGGGTCGATGTTCCCGCCGGAGAGCACGGCCACCACGGGTGGCCGGAACCGCCTCGGTTCGGCCATGATCGCGGCGATGGCTGCCACCCCGGCGGGCTCGACGACCAGCTTCGCGCGCTCGAGACACAGCAGCATCGCTCGGGACAGCTGATCCTCGGACACCGTCACCATGTCGTCGACCAGCCCCGATACGTGGGAGAAGGTCAGCGCCGTCGGTTCGCCGACCGCGATCCCGTCGGCCAGGGTCGACATCTTCATCAACCTGACCGGCTTGCCGGCCGCGAGTGACCCCGGCCAGGCCGCCGCCTGCTCGGCCTGCGCGCCGACGATCCGAACGTCCGGCCGCAGGCCCTTCACCGCTGCGGCGATGCCGCTGATCAGTCCCCCGCCGCCGGCCGAGATGACGATGGTGGCCACATCGGGGACCTGTTCCAGAATCTCCAGACCGACGGTGCCCTGACCGCGCAGGATGTCCGGGTGGTCGAACGGATGTACCAGCACGGCGCCGGTGCGGTCGGCGAACGCCCTGGCTGCGACCAGCGATTCGTCCAGCGTCTCCCCGAGGAGGTGGACGGTGGCGCCATAGGCCCGGGTCGCCGTCAGCTTCGCGATGGACGCACCGACCGGCATGTAGACGGTCGCCTGGCAGCCGAGCAGGGCGGCGGCGAGCGCCACCCCCTGGGCGTGGTTCCCGGCGCTGGCCGCGACCACCCCGTGGGCCCGCTCGGCGTCGGTGAGCCGGGAAATCCTGGTGTAGGCGCCGCGGATCTTGAACGATCCGGTCCGCTGCAGATTCTCGCACTTGAGATGAACGGGGCCGCCGACGAGCTGGGCGAGCGGGCGCGACGATTCCATCGGGGTGTACCGGATGACGCCCTTGAGCAGGGCCGCCGCCGCCCGGATCTCGTCGACACCGATCAGCTCACCATCCGGGACGATCATTCCTGGCATCCTGCCAGCAAACGGGTCAGTCGAGCGCATCCTTCAGGTCGGTCAAAAGGTCCTCGATGTCCTCGATGCCGACCGAGAGCCGGATCAGGTCCGCCGGCACCTCCAGGCTGGATCCGGCCACGCTGGCGTGTGTCATCAGGCCCGGATGCTCGATCAGCGACTCCACCCCGCCCAGCGACTCGCCGAGGGTGAACAGCCTCGTCCGGGAGCAGACTTTCAACGCCTCCTCCTGCCCGCCGACCACGGTGAACGAGACCATCCCGCCGAACCGCCTCATCTGCCGGGCGGCGATGGCATGCCCGGGATGGGAGGCCAGGCCCGGGTAGTAGACCCGGCCCACCCGGGGGTGAGACTCCAGCAGTGCCGCCACCGCCTGCGCGTTGTCGCAGTGCTTCTCCATCCGCACCGCCAGCGTCTTCAGTCCGCGCAACGTCAGCCAGGCGTCGAACGGGCCGGGCACGCCGCCCATCGACTTGGCGTGGAAGTCGAAGTCGGCACCGAGTTCGGTGTTGTCGGTGATCAGGGCCCCCCCGATCACGTCGGAGTGGCCGCCGATGTACTTGGTGGTGGAATGCAGCACGATGTCGGCGCCCAGGGCGAGCGGCTGCTGGAGATACGGCGAGGCGAAGGTGTTGTCCACCAACAGGCGCGCGTGGTTCTCGGCGGCGATCTCGGCCAGCGCCGAGATGTCGGCGAGGCCCAGCAGCGGATTTGTCGGTGTCTCACACCAGATCAGCTTCGTGTCTGGGGTGACGGCTGCGCGCACCGCCTGCAGGTCGGAGAGCGGCACCGCCGAGTAGGTCAGACCCCAGGGGACGCCGATCTTGTCGATCAGCCGGAACGACCCGCCGTAGGCGTCGTCCGGGATGATCAGATGGTCACCGGGACGCAGCAACGCGCGGATCACCACGTCCGCGGCGGCCATCCCGGACGCATAGGCCGATCCGTGCCGTCCGCCCTCGAGGCTGGCCAACGCCTGCTGAAGCGCCGTCCTGGTCGGATTGCCGGCCCGGGAATAGTCATACCCCGCCCTGGTCTCGCCGACGACATCCTGCGCGTAGGTGGAGGTCTGATAGATGGGCACCACGACCGCTCCGGTGCCGGCCTCCGGCTCCTGGCCGACATGGATGGCGCGGGTGGCAAAGCCGTCCTGGGAGAAGTTCATCCGGCAAGGCTAACGGCCCCCTCGAGCCCTGCAGATCAGAACCGGCGGCCACGGCCGGATCGTGGACGGCTGCCGGGAACGATCAGCCGGCCAGGAAAGTCAGCAGATCAGCCCTGGTGAGCACCCCGGCCGGCTTGCCGTCGTCGACGACCATGACGGCGTCCGAGGCCTCGAGTGCGGCCCGCACTGCGGGGATCTCCTCACCGGACCCGACCAGCGGAAACGCGGGCGCCATGTGGCCGGCGACCGCGTCGGCGAGCGACGCCCGGCCGGTGAACAGATCCTCGAGCAGGGCCCGCTCGGACACCGACCCGACCACCTCGCCGGCCATTACCGGCGGCTCCGCGGAGACCACCGGCATCTGCGAGACGCCGTACTCGTGCATGATCTCCACAGCATCCCGGACTGTTTCATTCGGGTGCGTGTGCACCATCTCCGGCAATAGGCCGCCCTTGCGGCGCAGCACATCTCCGACGGTGGTGTGACCCTCCCGGCTCAGGAAGCCGTACGACGCCATCCACCGGTCCGAGAAGATCTTCGAGAGATACCCGCGACCCCCGTCGGGGAGCAGCACCACCACCACGTCGTCCACGGACAGCCGGGCGGCCACCCGGAGTGCCGCGGCCACCGCCATCCCGCAGGATCCGCCGACCAGCAGGCCCTCTTCGCGGGCGAGTCGCCGGGTGATGGCGAAGGACTCGGCATCGGAGACGGCGACGATCTCGTCGGCAACCGTTCGGTCGTAGGCGTCGGGCCAGAAGTCCTCGCCGACCCCCTCGACCAGGTAGGGCCGTCCGGTGCCGCCGGAATAGACAGAGCCTTCCGGATCGGCTCCGATGACCCGTACCTTGCCGTCGGAAACGTCCTTGAGGTAACGCCCGACACCGGAAATCGTGCCGCCGGTGCCCACACCCGTGACGAAGTGGGTGATTCGCCCGTCGGTGTCCTTCCAGATCTCCGGGCCGGTCGATTCATAGTGGCTGGCCGCGTTCGCCGGGTTCGCATACTGGTTCGGCTTCCAGGCGTTCGGTGTCTCCCGGACCAATCGGTCGGACACCGAGTAGTAGGAATTGGGGTCCTCCGGGGCGACCGCAGTCGGGCACACCACGACGTCCGCGCCGTACGCCCGCAGCACGTTGCGCTTGTCCTCGCTGACTTTGTCCGGGCAGACGAAGATGCACCGGTAGCCCCGCTGCTGAGCTACCAGGGCCAACCCGACGCCGGTGTTTCCGCTGGTGGGCTCGACGATCGTGCCGCCGGGGCGGAGAGCGCCCGAATCCTCGGCCTCGGTGATCATCTTCAGCGCGATCCGGTCCTTCACTGAGCCGCCGGGATTGACGTACTCGACCTTCGCGAGAACCAGCGGCGCCAGCCCCTCGGTCAGCGAGTTCAGCTTCACCAGCGGTGTGCCGCCCACCAGGTCGACAACGGATTGGGCGTAGCGCACCGGGGAACTCCTCGAGAAGCAGCGGGTCACACGTATTCGACCGGGGATTCCGGTCTCCTGAAGGCTAGCGGGAATCCGGACCCGTACGTTCACCGTTGAAGAATCCAGCCGACCGGGGCCGGGCGCGACGGGGGCACCGACAGGAGGTCCGACGTGAGTACAGCACCATGGACGTCCGCGGTGACGCCACGCAGGAAGCCCGACTCCGGCGCTGCGCCAGGCACCGGCCGATGGGCCGCAGGTTCGGGTCCGCGCGCCTCGAACGAAGGCCCTGCGGATTTCCTGCTCCCCTACCCGGCCGGCGGATCCGGCCGCGCGACCTTCACTGCGGCGGGGGTTTCGCTGCTTGCCGGCCTGGCCGGGATGACCGTAGCCGGGTTGCTGAACCAGGCGAAGGCCGCCATGCGGATGATCGAACAAGCCCAGTTCGAGGCAGCGCTCGCCGACGGTCTGCTCCCGCCCGGAAGCCAGCAGGCTGCGGTCACCGCGTTGCCGGCGCCAGTTGCGGACGGGATCTACCTGTCCGACGGCGGGTACGTTGCCGAGGATTCCCGGCACAGCGGCCCGGCCGTCCTGGACGCCGCTGAGGGGCCGGCCGGACCGCTGACCTTGGCGATGCTCGGTGACTCGACCGCCGTCGGGTACGGGGTGAAGCTACCGAGCGAGCTGCCGGGAGTGCTGCTGGCCACGGATATCGCCGCGCGCTGAACCGGCCGGTGTCGCTGCGGACCCACGGTGTCGTCGGATGCGGCTCCGCGGACCTGAACCGGCAGATCGGCGAAGCGTTGCCGTCGGCACCCGATCTGGTCGTCATCTTCATCGGTGCCAACGACATCCGGGACAAGGTGCCCCCACGGAGGTCGGCCGACCTGCTGGGGAAAGCGGTCGCAGCCCTGCGGGCGCGGCAGATCCCGGTGGTCGTGGGGACCTGCCCCGATCTAGGGGTGATCGAACCGTTCCCGCAGCCGTTGCGGTCCGTGTTGCACGCCTGGTCGACGGCCCTGGCCGGGCGGCAGGAGCGGGCTGTGGTCACGGCCGGCGGCCGGGCGGTCGCACTGGGCCGGCTGATCAGTCCGCACTTTGCGGGGCACCCCGAGCTGTTCGCCGGGGACCGGTTCCACCCCTCCGCTGCCGGCTACGCCAAAGCGGTCGCGGCGGTGCTGCCGGCCGCGCTGAACGAGATCGGGGCGAGCCCGAGATCGTGGACGAGCGCCGAGATGACCGTTTCGACGGCCTGACGATCGGCACCGGAAGACAGGGCCTCGCGGGCCAGCACCACCAGCTGGTCCGCCAGAGCGTGGGTCCTCAAGGCCGGCACGTCGACGGCCGGGCTGCCCGCGGCCGCCGACCCCAGGTCGGCAAGTTGCTGCAGGGCCGCCCGGACGCAGCCGATCCGGTCGCCGTGCCGCCACCCCGGGACAGACCAGGCCCGCAGCCGGCGGATCAATCCGTCGAACTGCGGGCCCAACTCGAGCTGCTGCCGTGCGTTCATGTCAGTCGTTGCGCAGATACCCGAGCAAACGCAGGATCTCCAGGTACAGCCAGACCAACGTCACCATCAGGCCGAAGGCGTAGTACCAGGCCGAACTCGCCGGCGCGCCGGCCTTGATGGCCTTGTCGATCTGGTCGAAGTCCAGCAGGAAGCTCAGTGCGGCGACGGCGATGATCACCAGCGAGAAGACGATGGACAGGGTGCCGCCGTCCCGCAGGTGGGTGTCGACTCCGAACATTCCCAACAGCAGGTTGCCGACGACCAGCACCAGAATGCCGATCATCGCGCCGACGATCATCCTGGTGAATTTCGGGGTGACCCGGATGGCGCCTGTCCTGTAGACGACCAACATGCCGGCGAAGACTCCGATGGTGCCGATCAGCGCCTGAAGGCCGATGCCCTGGTACTTCGGAATCGACTCGAAAATTCCGGTGATCGCCCCGAGCAGTACGCCTTCGGCAGCCGCGTAACTCAGGATCAGGGCGGGATTGCTCGACTGCTTGAAGATGATGACCATCGCCAGCACCAGGCCGACGACCAGCGCCGGGAGCGCGAGCACCCAGGTCGAACTGAAGTACATCGTCAGGATCGCGGTGACCACCCCGACGCCCAGGACGGTGACCGTCTTGGCGACGACATCGTCGATGGTGAGGAACCGCTCGCGGGTCGGCGCACCGAGCGAGGGTTGGACGTACATCTCCTGCAGGTAGGCGGCGCTGGGCGCGGCCGGCTGCGGAACGCCGGGCGCTGTCGGGTTCTGCCTCAGGTTGCGGAAGGCTGGGTTGCTGCTCTGCACGGCGTGCTCCTATGAAGGAAGGACCAGTTGATGGAGACGTCCGACGTGACAATCGTGCGTGACCGGCGGACGTTCCAGCAGGTACAACGCTGTGCGGCGACCGGAAGTTCCGAAAGAGCGTTGCCGTGGCGCGGTGCGCGCACGTGCGACGCTTCAAGCCGGATCGGCGAACCCCGGATGCGGTCCGGTGCTCTCCCCCGGACGGAATACGCCGATGTTCACCTCGGACAGCCTCCGGCTGGGTGAACCGTGCCCCTGGTCAGACTCGAACTGACACTGTGTCGATTTTAAGTCGACTGCCTCTGCCGGTTGGGCTACAGGGGCCGCGGCACAGTCAGCATAGGAGCCGTGCCGGCACAGCAAGCGGCACGCAGACGTCGAGCACACCATTGCCGTCTCTGCTGACCAGGAAATGGCACCGGAGTCCGCCGCGGCCCCCGACGGCCCGCAGCGGACTCCGGAGTATGGGTTACGGAACGACGACCACCCGGCAGCTCAGGAGGGTGTTGTTCCCCGCCAGGGTGCCAATTCCGTAGGCGCAGACCGTGTTCCGACCCACGGCACCCGGAGCGTTGATGGCAAACCCGTGGCCGCCGGTGACCCGGAAGGCCCGGTCGACGTCGGCGCGGGCACCCGCCGCGGGCACCGAGTACCCGGTGCCGTTGATATAGATGTGTGCCCGGATGGACGAGGCGCTCGCGTTCGGGTCCACGGTCCAGCCGGCGACCATGATGCGGCGTCCCGGCGCCACGGCAACCTTGTCGACATGGCCGAAAGGAGCCGGCAGCCGAACGGACCGGCAGCCGAGGAATCCCTGGCGCCCGGCGGCGCCGATGGCGTACGAACAGATGTTGTTGACGCCCGGACGCAGGTTCACCAGGGCGGAGAATCCGTGCCGCGGGGCGACGCCCATGATCCTTGCCACATCTGGACGGCTGCCCGACGCCGTCACCGGGTAACCCTGTCCGTTCACATAGACATGGGCGCTGATGGAGGCATTGGGGAGGTTGCGATCCAGTGCCCAACCGGACACCACAGCGTGATTCCGGGCGACGCGGACAGCGTCGACGTGGCCGACCACCAGCCCGACGACGCGCACCGAACGGCAGCCCAGCGACCTGCTGCCGCTGGTGGCGTCGAGGGCGGTCGCGCAAACTGTGTTCAGGCCGAGATGAACGGCGGCCGTCACGACGAAACCGTGGCCGCCGGCGATGCGGAAAATGCGATCGACATCGGGGCGCGGAGCAGCAGCGACCAACCGGCGGGCGGCGCCGTTCACCGTGACGGTGACGGTCAGTGACGTGCGGGTGGCGTTCGGGTCGAAGGCCCAACCGTGCACGGTCGCCGTGGTCCGGGAGCTCGCGACCAGAACCGGATCCAGCACACCGACCGGAGCCCGATTCACCGGGGCCGGGGGCGGCGCAGCAGGAGGGACGGAACCGGCGGCCGGACCGCCGAACAGACCGACGATGCTGGAGCAGGCCCACGGGCTCCACCCGCGGCTCCACCAGAGCCGCAGGGCCAGCGCATCCTGCGTGGCCGGGCTGGCATTGCTGGGCAGGCCGGTCCCGCCGACGCTGCGCCACGTGCTCAGATCGAACTGATAGGCGCCGTAGTACCCGTTGCCGGTATTGATCGCGTAATTGTTTGTCGACTCGCACATCCGGAGCCGGAACCAATCGTTCGGGGACGGGACGGCCGCGGCCGCACCGGCTGTCAATACGCTGACTACTCCCACCCCGGCGAGGACCGAAAGGGCGCCGGCGATGACCTTCTGCCTACCGGATCGCCGGGATTTGCGCCGAAGCGCCACCCTGGATTCGGCAGGACCGGTCCGCTCATGCGGGACCAGGCCGCCGACCGAATTCGCGGCTTTTCGCAGGCGCATGCCCGGGCTCTCTTTCAGTAGAGGAATGCATGTCAGCCCCCCGGGCAGAGCATGCTGTCGCGCGGCCCGCCGGACCGCCTCGCAGACGTTACCTGAAAGATATCGAAAAGTATCCGTTCAGAGGCCAATTATTTTCTCCACCGTGACGCAACGGGGGGCTCGGTCAACCTAGCGACAGCGCCAGCCCGTCGAGGATGTCGTGTTCGGAAACGGTGATCTCGTCCCGCCATGGCTGCCGCACCCTTAACCTGACCAGCGGCAACAGCGTAGCCAGCAACAGCACACCGCCCCCGATCACATCGACCCGGCCGGGGTGCATATAGGGCAGAGCGGCGCGCTGTTCCCGGGTTGCGCCGAGAAGAAATTCGGCGACCTCGGTGACCCTGAGCGACCCGACCTCGGCCAGATGGATGGCGATCGGGTCATACGCGGCCAACCCCAACGCCGCCGCAGCCACCGTTGTCGCGGTCCCGGATACCGGGATCAGGCGCCGGACGTCCCGGATGGGCAGGCCGTCCAGCGCGTCGCCCAGCAGGCCGTCGGCCAGATCCTGTGCAGCGGCTCGCTGAGCCGCGGTCGGCGGGTCGTCATGGAGGATCCGCTCGGTGATCCGGACACAGCCGATGTCGACGCTGACTGCCCCGCGAATCTCGATGCCGCCCTGATCGGCCACAGACCCGACAACCAGTTCGGTCGATCCGCCGCCGATGTCCACCACCAGAAAGGGGCCGGTCGCCGGATCGAGATCGCCCACCGCCCCGCGGAACGACAGCTCCGCCTCGCGCTCCCCGGAGATCACCTCGGGTTCCTGACCGAGCGTCCCGACGACCATGTCGACGAACTCTGCGCGGTTGGCGGCATCCCTGGTCGCCGACGTGGCGGCCATCCGGATCCGGCCGGCGCCGGCGGCCCTGAGAGTCGCGGTGTAGTCGGCCAGGGCGACCCTGGTCCGTTCGATGGCCGCGCCGGACATTCTGCCGGTGGCGTCGACTCCTTCCCCCAGCCGGACCACCCGCATCTCCCGGTGCACATCGGTCAGCCGGGCCGTTCCCCGCTCGACTCGTACGTCGGCGACCAGCAGCCGGATCGAATTGGTCCCGCAATCGATGGCGGCCACCCGTAGCGGCGATCCTGTTCCTGCCAACACCACTGCAGTGCCTACCGATCACTTGTGCCTGGTGCGGACTGCGCTCCCGCATTGATGGTCGCGATCAGGGCTGCGGTCATGGTCACGGGCCCGACTGGCGAGCATCGCTGACGCCGAGCGGGCCGCGACGGCACATGGTACAAACCGATGTGGATCATCGCATGTCGACGGCGGCCAGATCCGGAGCGCATAGTCGTCGAATGCATCCGAGGAGGCAGTGCGAAACCTTGCACACAACTTTGCACACGGAGGCTCGATGAAGATTGCGCTGATGGCGACCTGCCTGGCGGACGCGATGTTTCCTCAGGCTGCCATCGCCACCGTCCGACTGCTCGAACGATTGGGCCACCGGGTGACCTTCCCGCCCGGCCAAACCTGCTGCGGCCAGATGCACGTCAACACCGGCTATCTCGACGAGGCGGTGCCGGTGGTCCAGCACTACGTCGACGTCTTCGACGCCGCCGACTTCGATGTGGCGGTCGCTCCGTCGGGGTCATGTGTCGGCTCGGTCCGGCACCAGCAGGCGATGGTCGCCCGCCGGGCCGGGGACACCAGGCTCGCGGCTCGGGCCACGGCCCTGGCCGATCGGACCTATGAGCTGTCCGAATTGCTGGTGGACGTTCTCGGGGTCACCGATGTCGGCGCCTACTACCCGCACCGGGTCACCTATCACCCGACCTGCCATTCGCTGCGGATGCTGCGGGTCGGTGACAAACCGCTGCAACTCCTGCGCAAGGTGGCCGGAATCGATCTGGTCGAGTTGCCCAACGCGGAATCGTGTTGCGGGTTTGGCGGCACCTTCGCCCTGAAGAATCCCGAGGTGTCGACGGCGATGATGGCGGACAAGATCTCCGATGTGCTGTCCACCAGGGCCGAGATCTGCACCGCCGGAGATTCCTCCTGTCTGATGCACATCGGTGGCGGTCTGAGCCGGCTGCGGACCGGGGTCCGCACGCTTCACCTCGCCGAGATCCTGGCCAGCACCATTGATTCCGGTGCCTTCGACGCTTCCGATATGTCGGCCACCGGCGGCCTGGGGACCTCCGTCGAGGCGTCCCCGAAGAGGTCGGCATGAGCACTTTCCTGGGCGTACCTGGCGCTCGCCCAAGCGCCGCCGATAACCCGCTGCGTGGCGACCGCCCGTTTCCGGTCGCCGCCAGAGAGGCAGTCGGAAATACCCAGTTGAGGCGCAATCTCGGGCGGGCGCTGTCCACCATCCGAGCCAAACGGGCGGCTGTCGTTGCGGAGGTCCCCGACTGGGAAGCGCTGCGGGACACTGCTTCCGCGGTCAAGGCCGACGTGATGGCCCGGCTCCCGGAACTACTGGAACAACTGGAACGGAACGTCACCGCACGGGGCGGCACGGTGCACTGGGCCGACGATGCGGAGGAAGCGAATCGGATTGTCGCCGAAATTGTCACCGCGACCGGCGCGGACGAGGTCGTCAAGGTCAAATCGATGGCCACCCAGGAGATCGGCCTCAACGAGTACCTTGCCGAGCGCGGAATAGCCGCTGTCGAAACCGATCTCGCGGAGTTGATCGTCCAACTCGGTCACGACAAGCCCTCACACATCCTGGTACCGGCCATCCACCGTGGGCGGGCCGAGATCAGGGAGATATTTCTTCGCGAGATGTCCGACGCACCAACCGATCTCACCGACGAGCCGCGCGTGCTGGCGATGGCCGCCCGGGCTCATCTGCGGCGGAAGTTCCTCTCCGCGAGGGTGGCCGTCTCCGGGGCGAATTTCGCCATCGCCGACACCGGCACGCTCGCCGTGGTGGAATCCGAGGGCAACGGCCGGATGTGCCTGACCCTGCCGGACACCCTGATCACCGTCATGGGAATCGAAAAGCTGCTTCCCACCTTCAGCGATCTGGAGGTATTCCTGCAGATACTCCCCCGTTCCTCCACCGGTGAACGGATGAATCCGTATACCTCGCTGTGGACGGGAGTCACACCGGGCGACGGACCACAGGAATTCCACCTGGTCCTGCTCGACAACGGCCGGACCAATGCGCTGGCCGACGAGCTGGGACGTACTGCCCTGCACTGCATCCGGTGCTCGGCGTGCCTGAATGTCTGCCCGGTCTACGAGCGGGCCGGCGGCCATGCCTACGGGTCGGTCTATCCGGGGCCTATCGGCGCGGTGCTCACCCCACAACTCACCGGAATGTCCGGGCACGGTGACGTAAACTCGACCCTGCCCTACGCGTCGACCTTGTGCGGCGCCTGTTTCGACGCCTGCCCGGTGAAGATCGACATTCCGACGATGTTGGTGGAGCTTCGTGGCCGGGCGGTCGACGCCGACCGGGACCGGACCATTCCGGGCGGCTGGGCCGCCGCCATGAAGGCCGCGTCGTGGGTGATGTCGAACGAGAAACGTTTCGCCGCAGCAGAATCCCTGAGCAAGGCCGGCCGGGTGGTGGCAGGGAAGAAGGGCCGGATCTCGAGCCTGCCGTTTCCGCTGTCCGGGTGGACGACCAGCCGGGACCTGCCGGCGCCGCCCACCCAGACCTTCCGTTCCTGGTGGAAGGAGAACCGCCCCGACGATCTCGGCGTTCCCCTCCCGACGAGCGCCGAGGACCCGGGTGATCCGTCGTGAGTTCGCGCGATGCGATGTTGACGCGGATTCGCACGGCGGTCGCCGCGGGTGCTTCGAAGGGGCCGATCCCGCCGATCCCGCGGGAGTACCCGACCACCGGCTCCCTTCGGCCGGGGAGTGACGAGGCGGTCGCTCTGCTGGTCGACCGGCTGATCGACTACAAGGCCGAGGTCAGCACGGTCTCGGCGGAGGGGCTCGCGGACGCCGTCGACGCCGCCCTGGGTGACGCCGTCTCTGTGGTCGTACCGACCGGGTTGCATCCGGACGCCAAAGTCGGCTGCGAACGGAGGCATCGGGCCGTCCATCATGACGGGGTGCCCGCGCCGCTGACCGCCGCCGAACTCGACGCCGTCGACGCGGTCGTCACCGCCGCCACCGTAGCGATCGCGGTCACCGGCACCATCGTGCTCGACGGCTCAGCGGACCAGGGGCGGCGGGCCATCACGCTGGTGCCGGATGTGCACGTGGTGATCCTCACCGTGGGGCAGATCGTCGAGACTGTGCCCGAAGGGCTGGCCCTACTCCGGCCGACCGCTCCGCTGACCCTCATCTCCGGGCCGTCGGCCACCAGCGACATCGAGCTCTCCAGGGTGGAGGGGGTTCACGGCCCGCGAACGCTCCGGGTGCTGATCGTCCGCTGAGCCTCGATGTGCGCAAGGGCACGTTGTACCCTCCCGAAATAGGTGGGCCGTCATTGTGCGAGGAGTCGCATGTCATCGGACCGGGCGGCGCGGCGGTCGAAGGTCACGGTGTGGTCACACCCTGCTGCCCGGCCCAGTTCGGCGATGACGGCATCAGCGAAGTCGGGGCCGCGGCGGCTTGCGGTGAGAGCGGCTCTGACGATGGAGTTCTGGCCCACCCGGAGTTCGCGGGCCTCCAGGAGTCGGACGATCATCTCAGCGCAGCGAGCGGCGCCAAGATGATATGCGCGTCGCAGGACCCAGTACAGGTCGACGACCGTGACAAGACTGATATAGCCCGGCTCGTTCTCGGTCAGCGCGTCGATCACCGCAGACGCCTGAGCCGATTGATCCGGTTCGTCCTGAACCAGGTAACGAACGACGACGTTGGTGTCGAGCCCTATCACTGTGCCGACGAGGTCGCGCTGGCGACGATGGCATCGTCCATGTCCGCAAGGGACACAGGGTCGGACGGTCGCGCGAGAGCACCCTTGAGAGCCCGGATCGATCCGCGTTCCGCGTGGATCTCGTATCCGCCCGTGGGTGTCGGAACGAAGGAGAGCCGCGAGCCGGGGCGCAGTCCGAGCTTGGCCCGGACGTCGGCGGGGATCGTGATCTGACCTTTACTGGTGACCGTAGCGGACGTCATACCGCCTCCTTACTTCGAGTAAGGCAAAGATACATCCCTGGGAACGCCGGAGTCGGTGGGCCGGCGTCAATCCTGCGCCAGCGGAACGCATTGCAGACCCGGCTTGAAGTGGTTGCCCAGCTGCGCAACAGCTTCGTCGCCCAATGGGTTGACACCGGAGCCCACGGCCAGGGCGTGGGCGATCAGCACGTGCAGGCATTTGACCCGGTCCGGCATCCCGCCCGCGCTCACCGCGTTACCGAGATCGGCCAGCGCGTTGCGGGTGGCGAGATAGCTCAGGTGTGCCCGCCGGTAGAGTTCCGCAAGGTCGGGGTCGACGGCGAGCCGGTCGGTCATCTCGCGCATCACCCCAGCTGCTTCCATCCGGCTGACCGCGGCGTTCAGCTGCTGGCAGCACTGGTAGTAGAGCGTCGGGAACGGGGTACCGTCGGCCAGCCGGGGCGCGGTCATGACAACCGCCGGAATCTGGTGCGCGCAGCGGTACGCAATGGCCAGAATGCCGCGGGCCGGCCGGCCGAGCTGGGCGGCAATCACCGACTGGTCCTCGTCGGCAACTGCCGTCAGCCCCTTCGGGGCCCCGAAGGCGGGGAAATTTGCAGTGGGCAGCGCGGAGGTCACCGGCCGCCCGTCGGCATTGCCGGAGCCGGCGGCCTGGCCAGGGTGTCCCACAGGGTGGAGTACCACGGGGGTGTTTGAACCGCGGCCCTGGGGGCGGCGGGTGCCGAAGCCTTGGGCAGCGGTGCATCGACGACGAAGACGGTGTCGCCCGGCTGTACGTACTGCAGCCGCCGCCGGGCCTCGGACTTGATGAAGGCCGGGTCGGACAGAGCCTGTTGCTGCTCCGCGATCTGCCCGAGCTGGGTCTCCAGCCCCTGCTGCTGGCTGATGTTGGCAGCCAGGTCGGCTCGCTGGGCCAGGTAGTTGCGCAGCGGCAGGGCCAGCGTCAGCGCCACCGCGCAAATCACCAACCCGAGCGCTGCAATCTGCTTCGCCAGCCCAGATTTGGCCAGTCGGGCCGAAGTCGGCGCCGGGATTCGGACCGCCGCCGTCCGGCCCGGCCGCCGGGGTGCCACATTCGCTGCGGTCGCGGCCGACGGGGCAGAACCGGGCCGGGCTGCGGCCGGCCGCGAGGCGACCCCCCGGGTCCGCCGCAGACCACCCGTCGACCCGGCCGGGCCGGTGGTCCTGCCGGACGTGGTGCCGGCCCGAGCCGTGCGGCCGGCGCCGCGCGGTCGCCCGGAGGCTGCCCCGCCGCGGCCGGCTCGAACACTCATGTGACCTCGCTGTGCTTGATCGGACCGGACCGTGTCGGACCGGACAGAGTCGAACCGGAAAGTGTCGGGCCGGGAAGTGGCGGACCGAAATCTTGCGGCCCGTGCGCCCCTCGGATCAGGGCGGTGGGTCGGCGGGCCGGGCCCAAGAGCTGTCCGGGCGGTGGCACCGGCCGGGTCAGGACTTGGCGGTGTAGCGGGGGAAGGCCAGTTCGCCGAGGTAGCGGGCGGCGTCGCCGAGGTTGTCCTCGATCCGGAGCAGCTGGTTGTACTTCGCCACCCGCTCCGACCGGGCCGGGGCACCGGTTTTGATCTGGCCGCACCCGGTGGCCACGGCGAGGTCGGCGATGGTGGTGTCCTCGGTTTCCCCCGAGCGGTGGCTCATCATGCAGCGGTAGCCGGCGTTCTGGGCCAGGGTGACCGCGTCCAGGGTCTCCGACAGAGTGCCGATCTGGTTCACCTTCACCAGCAGGGAATTGGCGGCACCTCGGGCGATACCGTCCTCGATCCGATCCGGGTTGGTGACGAACAGGTCGTCGCCGACGATCTGGATCTGGGAGCCGAGCTGGTTCGTCATCGCGATCCAGCCGTCCCAGTCGTCTTCCGCCAGCGGGTCCTCGATCGAGACGATCGGGTAGTTCGCGACGAGTTCGGCATAGTAGGCGGTCATCTCGGCGGCGGTCTTGGGGGCGCCCTCGAACTGGTACGCGCCGTCCCGGTAGAACTCGGTGGCTGCCACATCCATCGCGAGTGCGATGTCGGTACCCAGCTTGTAGCCGGCCTGGTCGACGGCTTCGCCGATCAGGTCCAGCGCGGCGCGATTGGAGGACAGCGACGGCGCGAACCCGCCCTCGTCGCCCAGCCCGGTGGAGAAGCCCTTGGACTTGAGCACCGCTTTGAGGCTGTGGTAGACCTCCGCGCCCCAGCGCAGTGCCTCCCGGAAGGTCGGCGCCCCGATCGGCGCGATCATGAATTCCTGGACGTCGACGGCGGTGTCGGCGTGCGCCCCGCCGTTGAGGATGTTGAACATCGGCACCGGCAGGATGTGGGCGTTGGGGCCGCCCAGGTAGCGGAAGAGTTCGAGTTCGGCGGAGTCGGCGGCGGCCTTGGCGACCGCCAACGAGACGCCGAGGATGGCGTTCGCCCCGATCCGGCCCTTGTCCGGCGTGCCGTCGAGGTCGATCAGCTTCTGGTCGATCAGCCGTTGTTCGGTGGCGTCATAGCCGACGAGTTCGGGCCCGATCTCGTCCAGTACGGCCTCGACCGCTTTCTGCACGCCCTTGCCCTGGTAGCGGGCCATGTCACCGTCACGGAGTTCTACCGCCTCGTGCTCGCCGGTGGAGGCGCCCGACGGAACTGCCGCCCTGGCCAGCGACCCGTCGTCCAGGGCCACCTCGACCTCGACGGTGGGGTTCCCTCGGGAATCGAGAATTTCACGGGCTCCGATGAGTTCAATGGCCGCCACGGGCACATCCCTTCACGCTCTGGTCCGACCGGCCTGGAGGTCGGTGTCGGTGTCTGGCTTCTCCGGTCACAGTTCTTGTCCGTCTCCGATATCCGGCGACCGGACATGTCCGGCCGCCGCAGGTGCGACGAACCTCGAGCAGGCAGGATTGCGCCCGACCCAGTCTCAACCCTATCGGCGCCCCTGCCGGGTTCGGGACGTGACTCGCCCGTTACCAGGACAAGTACACCCGGGACCAGTCGATCCACGACGGGTGGCCCCACGACCGGCAGACCCGCGCCCGACCAGGAGAGCAGGAACAGATGACAGGCAGCAGTGCAGTGAAACCGGCCAGGGCCGAGCATCCCGTCGTCATCGCCATGCGGTCGCGCCGGGCGGCGAGCGCGGAGCTCAAGGTCGCCGACGCTATCACCGCGTTCGCCGGCTCGATGAAATTCGTGTACCTGCATGCAGTGCTGTTCGCCGGCTGGATGCTGATCGCCGAGAGGTCGCCTTGGCCGACGTTGACCCTGGTCGTCTCGCTGGAGGCGATCTTCCTGTCCACCTTCGTGATGATCGGCCAGAACCGGGCTGCGCTGTTCTCCCAGGCCAAGGCCGACCACGACTTCAACGAGCAGGAACTGGAGCTCCGGACGAACACCGAACTGACCCGGCAGATCCACGTGCTGACCACCGAGCTGCACCGCCGGCTGCTCGCCCCCTGATCAGGCCCCGCTCAGACCGCGAGCGCGCGGAGTCGGGGCAGCACCTGCTCACCGTAGAGCTCGAGGAAGCGAGCCTGGTCGGGGCCGGGCGCGTGGAACACCAGGTGGCGGAAGCCGAGATCGACGTAGTGGCGGATTCGTTCGACGTGCTCGTCCGGGTCGGTGGAGACGATCCAGCGGGACGCAGTCTGCTCCACCGGCAGCGCGTCGGCGAGCCGCTGCATCTCGATCGGGTCCTCGACGCCGCTCTTCTGCTCCGGGGTCAGCGCCAGCGCCCCCCAGTACCTGGTGTCCGCCAACGCCTTTTCCCGATCGGTGTCGAACGACACCTTCATCTCGATCAGCAGGTCCAAGTCGGAAAGCGTTCGATCGACCTTCCGGGCGCCCTCGGTCAGCGCCGGCAACAGGGTGTCCCGGTAGAGCGAATCGGCCTTGCCGGAGGTGGTGATGAAGCCGTCGGCGATCCGGCCGGCCAGCCGGGTCGCTGCTGGCCCTGAAGCGCCGATGTAGATCGGTACGGGCGTGTCCGGCTTGTCATAGATCGTCGCGGAGTCGGTGGAGTAGTAGGTGCCCTCGAAACTGACCCGGTCCTCGCGCCAGAGTTGCTGGATCAAGGCCACGGCCTCCTTCATCCTGGCGAACCGCTCCTTGCCGTCCGGCCAGGTCAGTCCGAGTGGAACCTCGTTCAGCGACTCTCCGGACCCGACGCCCAGGATGATCCGCCCGGGATAGAGCACGCCCAGGGTCGCGAAGGCCTGCGCGATCACGGCCGGGTGGTAACGGAACGTCGGCGTCAACACGCTGGTGCCGAGCAGCACCCGCTCGGTCCGGGCGCCCAGTGCCCCGAGCCATGGCAGCGCCGCCGGCGCGTGACCGCCGTCGTGCCGCCAGGGCTGGAAATGGTCGGACACGAACACCGAGTCGAATCCGGCCTGCTCTGCCAGCACGCCGAAGTCGGCCAACTCGCGCGGGCCGAACTGTTCGGCGGACGCCTTGTATCCCAAGCGCAACGGCATGTGCTGCTCCTTCAACGAATTTCTGGGTGACGAGTTCTGGGTGACGAGTTCAGATCCAGGGGTGGCTTCAGGCCAATTGTTGCAAGGCCGTCCCGGGGCGGTGGCGAGGATCAGCGCAGGGCGCCGCTGACCACGCCCGCCACCTGGTCGGCCTCGATCAGGAACCCGTCGTGCCCGCGGTCCGAATGCATGGTGATCAGCGGCCGGGCGGTCGGCGCAGTCGCGATCTCCGCTCCCTGCACCGGCAGGAACAGGCGGTCGGAATCGACGGCGGCGACGGTGACCTCGGCCGAGATCATCCCGAGGGCGGCCGGCACCCCGCCGCGGCCCCGGCCGATGTCGTGGGAGTTCATCGCCTCGGTGAGCACCAGGTAGGAGTTCGGGTCGAAGCGGCGGCCGAGCTTCTCGCCGTGATGACCGAGATAGGACTGCACGGCGAACCGGCCGCCGGCGAGCGGGTCCTCGCCGGGCTGGGCGGCGCGGCCGAATCTCGAGTCCAATTCGAGGGCCGACCGGTAGGTGGTGTGGGCGATCTGCCGGGCCACGGCCATCCCGAGCAGCGGCGGCGGGCCAGGATAGTAGTCGCCGCCCCGGAAGTCCGGATCGAGCCGGATGGCCGCCAGTTGCGGTGTGGTCCAGGCGATCTGGTCACCGGAGGCGGCGGAGCAGGTGGCGATCGCGATGACCCGGCGGACCCGGTCCTGATGGCTCACGCCCCACTCCAGCGCCCGCATGCCGCCCATCGAGCCGCCCACCACGGCCGCGAACCTGGTGATGCCCAGGTGGTCGGCCAGCGCGGTCTCGGCGGCCACCTGGTCCCGGATGGTGATCAACGGGAATCTCGATCCGTAGGGTCGTCCGTCCGGAGCCGGCGAGGAAGGCCCGGTGGTGCCGCGGCAGCCACCGAGCACGTTCGCCGCCAGCACGAACAACTCGCCGGTATCCAGTGGTGCGCCAGGCCCGATCAGGCCGGGCCACCATCCGGGCGTCGGCTGATCGGCCGAGATGTCGCCGACGACATGCGCATCGCCGGTCAGCGCGTGGAGCACCAGCACGGCGTTGTCGCCCGCAGCGTTGAGCCTGCCCCACGATTCGAAGGCCATCGTCAACTCCTGGAGCGTCGCGCCGCCTTCGGTTCGAAGCGGCCCGAGCGAGGCGTACCGACGGCCGGCCCACCCGACCGAGGGTGCGGCCCGCACCGGCCTTGCGCGCCCACCGGGGCCATCCGGTCCCCCGACCCGGGTGCGCGGCGTCACCAACGTCATCGTTTCCTTCTTCGTCCGGTCCGTTCCGATCCGCTGCGCGGCCGCCCGGTCGTCAGACCGGTCGACCGCGAATCTCCTCAGTCGCTCTTGGCCGCGCGGAAACCCGCGTCCAGGTCGGCCAGGATGTCGTCGATGTTCTCGATGCCGACAGCAAGGCGGATCAGGCCCGGGGTCACCCCGGTGGTCAGCTGCTCGGCCGGGGACAGCTGGCCGTGCGTGGTGGAGGCAGGGTGGATGACCAGCGAACGGACGTCGCCGATGTTCGCCAGATTGGTGAACAGTTCCAGCGCGTCGGTGAAGGTCTGACCGGCCTCCACTCCGCCCTTGATCTCGAAGCAGACGATCGCACCGCCGCCCAGCGGGGAGTACTTCTGTTGCGCAGCATGCCATCTGCTCGATTCCAACGTGGGATACGAGACCGACTCGACCTCGTCGCGGCCCTCCAGGAATTGCGCGACCCTGGCGGCGTTTGCGACGTGGCGTTCCATCCGCAGGCTCAGCGTTTCGATTCCCTGCGCGAGCAGGAAGGCGTTGAACGGGGAAATGGCCGGCCCCATGTCCCGCAGCGACTGCAACCTGGTCTTGAAGATGAAGGAAACGTTGACGCCGAAAAGGCCGCCGGGTCCGAGATCGCGGCCCCAGACGAGATTGTTGTAACTCGGGTCCGGATTGTTGAAGTTGGGGAACTTGGCCGGATCCGCGGTCCAGTCGAAATTGCCGGAATCGACGATGGCCCCGCCGATCGCCGTGCCGTGGCCGCCGAGGTATTTCGTCGCCGAATGGACCACGATGTCGACGCCGTACTCGAACGGCCGGATCAGATAGGGCGTGGGCACTGTGTTGTCGACGATCAATGGCACGCCGTTGTGGTGCGCGACGCCGGCCACCAGTTCGAAGTCGAGGACGTCGAGCTGGGGATTGGAAATGGATTCCGCGTAGAACAGTTTCGTGTTCGGCTTGACCGCCGCCTGCCAGGACTCCGCGTCGTCAGGGTCTTCGACGAAATCGACGGTGATGCCGTATTTCGGCAGTGTGTAGTGGAGCAGGTTGTACGTCCCGCCGTAGAGACGCGGCGACGACACGATATGGTCGCCGGCCTCGGCGATCGACAGGATTGCCAGGGTTTCTGCGGCCTGCCCGGAGGCCACCAGCAGGGCTCCGACGCCGCCCTCCAGCGAGGCGATCCGGTCCTCCACCACCGCGGTGGTGGGGTTCATGATCCGGGTGTAGATATTTCCGAGCTCTTCCAGCGCAAAGAGTTTGCGTCCGTGCTCGGACGAGTCGAAGGCATACGAGGTGGTCTGGTAGATCGGCAGGGCCCGCGCCTTGGTGGTCGGGTCGGGGGTCTGGCCGGCGTGGATCTGGCGGGTCTCGAAGGACCAGTTGGGACTCATCAGCGGACTCTCCTGGGCGGTTGGTGACGGGGCAGTTGATGACGGGGCGTTGGTGACGGGACAGTCAGGATGGGGACGGTCAGGATGGGGACACTCAGGATGGCGACAGGCAGGATGGGGACACGCGGCATCGGGAAAGGGAATTGAGATGGTCAGCTGCGTAACCGGTCGGCGAGGGGCAATTCGTCGACAGCGACGAAAATGCCCGGAACATTCGAATGTTCGGCAAGGGGTCTCCCGTTCGACCATGGGTTCGCCGCCGGCGTTCCCGCGCTTGCGACCCGTCGATATGACGGCCCGCCAGGTCCTTCACCCGGGGCACCCCACCGCGAGTGGAGGGTTGCCGCCCAGCAAGCCGGGGCTGTCGCTGGAACTCATGACCTCCCGGGAGTGTAGCGGAGGACGAGTCGGGTTTCCTGGCCCTTGTTCGAGGCGCCTCGGACCGGAGGATCGATCCGGTGCCACCCCACCGCTCGGACGGCCGATACCCTGGCCCCTGCTCGGCAGCCCCTCGGGTTCACCTTTGCAGGTGGCCGCCCGCGCGTTCGACGCCGACCCACACCTCGCGATCAGGAGGAATTGATGTCCGGTTCGAACGGATCGACGGGAGGGGTCTTCCCCACCTCGCTGCCGGAATCCCGCATTCCGGACCTGCGGGCCGCGCCGGCGCTGCGCTGGGGGGTGTTGGCGCCCGGTGGGATCGCGAGGAGCTGGACCGATGCCCTGCACCGGTTCACCCCGCAACGGGTGGTCGCGGTCGGCTCCAGGTCGGCGGACCGGGCGGCGGCGTTCGCCGCAGATTTCGGCATAGATGCGTCCTACGGCTCCTACGAGCAACTCGTCGCCGACCCCCGGGTCGACGTCGTCTACGTCGCCTCGCCGCACAGCGGACACCACGACCACGCCCACCTTGCGATCGCAGCCGGGAAGCACGTGCTGGTGGAGAAGGCCTTCACCCGCAATGCAGGCGAGGCCCTGTCCGTCGCCGCGGCAGCGGAAGCTGCCGGAGTGCTGGCGCTGGAAGCGATGTGGGCCAGATACCTGCCGCAGACCGACGTCATCCGACAACTGTTGGCCGACCGCGTACTGGGTGATGTGCAGACCGTCCTGGCCGACCACGGGCAGTTCTTCGAACGGGATCCGGCGTTCCGGCTGTTCAACCCGGACCTCGCCGGCGGCGCCATGCTCGACCTCGGCATCTATCCCGTCTCCTTCGCCTCGTTCGTGCTCGGCACTCCCGACCGGATCGTCGCGGTCGGTGACAAGGCATTCACCGGGGTGGACGCCCAGGTGTCGATGACCTTGACCGCCGGCACGGCGCACGCCCTGCTGTCCGCCACCCTGACCGCGCGAACGCCGACCACGGCGAGCATCTCCGGCACCGCGGCCCGGGTCGAACTGACCGGACCGTTCTACGCCCCGGCGACCCTGACCCTGACCCACCGGGACGGGCGGAGCCTGGTGCGACCACCAGGTGACATCGAAAGTCACGCGGGGTTGTGTTACGAGGCAGCGCATCTCGCCCAGTTGATCGCGGATGGGGCGACCGGTTCGCCGCTACTGCCAATGGCCGAAACGGTGGCCATCATGGACACGCTGGACGAGATCCGCCGTCAGATCGGGGTGCGGTTTCCGGGTGAGGAGGCCACTTCGGCCGAGTCTGTCTGAGCGCTCGCCAGCCGGCCGGCGTGGGCCTTGGCCAGCGCCCGCACTTCGAGTTCCGGATCCGCCCCGCCTGCGCCGGCGGCATAGGCGAGCCGGAAGATCTGGGACGCCACGGTATCGCCTGCGTCGTCCGTGGGCAGCGGGACGGTCAGACCTGACCTTGCTGCCCGCGCGCCGAGCTTGGCGGCCAGCGCCAGCGCAGGTTGACCCATCGCAACACCCGCCACCACCGACGCCCGGCCCTGTTCGGTCTTCTTGAGCTCGTCCCAGCGGAGTTGCTGGTCGGCAGCGGTTCCGGGGGCCGCAGCAGCTACGGCAGGTTCCGCACCGGGTCCCGTCACGACCGTCCTGTCCGCCCCGGATCCCGTGCCGAAGACGTGCGGGTGGCGGCGGACCAGTTTGTCGGTCAACCCGTCGGCCACATCGTCGATGTCGAATCCGCCATCGGTGGCCGGGCGCTCGGCGGCGATCCTGGCATGGAACAGGACCTGGAGCAGGACATCACCGAGCTCTTCCCGAATGGCCGATTCGTCGGCATCCTCGATCGCCTCCAGCAGCTCGTAACACTCTTCGACCAGGTACCGGCCGAGCGAGGCGTGGGTCTGCGCGGCGTCCCAGGGACAGCCACCCGGGGCCCGCAGCCGGTCCATGATCGCCGCTGCCCGGACGAGTCCGGCGCCGGCCACCCGAGCCGGCCCACTCACAGGCCGTCGTTACCCGGCACGACCTGCACACTCACCGGGTCCCACACGCCGTAGCGCGGATTGACCGAGATGCCGGCCGGGTCCTCGTACCGCGCCAGGAGCAGCGAGGCCAGGTTGAACAGGGGCGCCACCCCGGTGGCGGCGCTCAGGGCGGCCGGAGTGAGCTTCGACGGCTTGACTGTGCGGTTCAGGATTCGCATCACCAGGAAAGTGGTGCCGTTGGGCACCAGTACCATGTCGCTGTTTCCCGACCGGAACACCCCGGCTCCGGCGACCTGGTTCTGGCCTAGCAGGGTGAACGTCTGGTCGACCCCCTTGTCCGCTGCCGCGGACAGGGCAGCGGCCATCGAGGCCGGATTGCTCGAGAACTCCGAGCGCTTGGCGACGGCTTCGGCGCGGGTGTCGGCGGGCACGCCCTGCAAGGTGACCGACACATCGTCGACCGGAGCTCCGGCGGCGGGGACCTTCTTGATCAGTGCGGAGAGCGTCAGCAGATCCCTGATGGCACCGGCCTCGTCGGCCTTCGGGATGGCCAGGGCGGCAGTGACGTTCTGCTGCGCGAGCGTCGGTGCGGCCGCGTGCACCTCGGCGTCGGTGACCACGATCCCGGCGGCGGCCGCTGCCCTGGCGAGAAGCGCATGTCTGATCAGATAGGTGATCTGATCACGGTTGACAATTGCCCGTTGGCTGTCGGTGGGCGCGCCCTTCACGTTTTCGGCGAGCACGATCGCGCTCCGCTGTGCCAGCGCGCTCTCGGTGACTCGGCCGCCGGCCATTGTCGCGGCGGCGCCGGCCTGCCCTGCGCACCCCGACGTCGAGATCGCGATCAGGCCGACCAGTGGCAGAAGCCAACTCCGACGGGTGTGCACCACCACTGCAGCTACCTCCGATGATCGTGAATCGTCTGCATCAGCGTGCCACAGTCGTCGACGTGCCACCGGCAGCAGCCGTGCCGGTCGTCAGCGTGCCCCGTGCGGTGGACCGGCCGTGCAACTTGCCGGGTGTCCGGGCAGTCCCCGATGACGCCGGAGGAGCTGATCGTCAGTAGGCGCCCTTCGCGCTGACCACCTGGAGGGTCTTCCACAGGATGACTAGATCGCTGGTGATCGACCAGTTCTCGACGTAGTAGACGTCCAGCCGCACAGTGTCATCCCAGGACAGATCCGATCTACCGGACACCTGCCACAACCCGGTCATTCCGGGCCTGACCAGCAGGCGCCGGCGGGCATCGACTCCGTACGACTCGGTTTCCGACACCAGCGGGGGCCGCGGGCCGACCAGGCTCATGTCACCGGCGATGACGTTGAACAACTGGGGTAGTTCGTCGAGGCTCAGCCTTCGCAATAACCGGCCCAATTTGGTAATTCTCGGGTCGTTCTTCATTTTGAACAGCACGTCATTGCCGGCATCCCGGCGGGCGGGGAGCAGCGTGGCGAGCAGCGCCTCTGCATCGGGGACCATCGAGCGAAATTTCATCACATTGAAGGTCTTGCCGTTAAGACCTACCCGCTCTTGCTTGAAGAAGATCGGGCCGCCGTCGCTGAGTTTCACGGAGATCGCCAGAGCTGCCAACAAGGGCGCAAAGACCAGGATCAGCAAAACACCCCCGACCAGGTCGAAGGACTTCTTCAACGCCCGATTCGCGCCGCGGTAGGTAGGCCGATCGACGTGGATCAGCGGCAATCCGGCCACCGGCTTGGTGTGGATCCTGGGGCCGGCGATATTCGTCAGGGCCGGGGCGAGAACCAGTTCGACATCGGTACTCTCCAGTTCCCAGCCGAGCTGGCGGACTCGCGTAGGACCGAAAGCCGAGGTGGCCGTGACGGCGACGGTATCGGCGCCATATCTTTCGGCGACGCTGGCCACCTCGTCCAGGTTGCCCAGAATAGGAACACCGTCGACATCCCCAAGAGTGTGGCCGCCGTTGTGCAGTAACTCCGGCGAGTTGTCGTTCGCGTTCGTGGACGATACCGGCTTGACGGCCGCGCACACCCCGATGACCGAATAACCGGCAAGTGGTGCCCGGCGGAGGTCCGCGAGCAATTCACGAACCGTTCGGACGTTGCCCACCACCAGCAGCTTCGAGGAAAACTCACCCATGCGCCGTCTGCCGTGCAGCCATCGTCGCCAGGTGAATCTCGACGACAGCAGCACGAGGAGGCCGGCCGGCATCATCACCAACACATAGGAGCGGGGCAGATGGAGGTTGAAGATGTACGAGGCTATGGCGACCAGGCCGAACAGCCCCAACGTGCTCTGGATGACTCTCTTGTACTCTTCGGCACCATTTCCGATCATCGAGGGCTCGCGGGTACTGCCCAGCTGCAGAGCCCCGAGCCAGAGCACCGCGAGCGTGGCGGTCAGCGCGATCAGTGCTGAGGAACCCGCAGCCCCCGGGGCCTCGGAGGGCAGGTCACGGAACTGGATGGTGTGAGCGCCGATGGCAGCCCAGGCGACCGTGAGGAAGTCGGTGATCGCCAATCGCCGGGCGTACCGCACCGCCCACCGACCGGTTCGACCGACCGCAGGACCCCCCGGTGTCCTCGATCTGCCGTCCCACAACGGTCGGGCGGATCGCGGCCGGGCAGGTCGGGTTCGCGTGGATCGGGTCCGAGTATCCGGACCGGCCGAGACGAACATCAGTCCCATCCTCCACGCCAAGGTCGAGCACGCGGACGAAGGCGGGGAAGAGTACCGCCAGATGGGCGGATCGTCTGCTTCGACTGCGGACTAGAACAACGAATCGTCATATTTGATTCGTCCAACATAGCCTTGGGTGCATCGTTCGGGACGGCGAACCCCGAAAGTCCACTCTTTAGAGACGAATTCGCAACGCTCGGCACCATCGCCACGCGGCCGCAGTCGCCTGCCGGCGGATCGGCGATCACGAGCGGCGCACTCCACGGTCGCCGTGATCCGGATACGTCAGGGCTGTCAGGGCCCGGCGCAGCAACGTACTGGAGGTGTGCATCGTGTACGGGAAGTAGACGACCTCCACCCCGACGGCATCGAAGTCGCGTTCCAACTTCTCACCCTTGGCGGTGCCGCGCCAGTCGTCACCCTTGAAGATGTGGGTAAAACCGAGGTCGTGCCAGGAGTCGAGTTTTTCCAATGTCTTTTCCGCATAGACGTCGTCGACAAATTTGATATTGCGGACGATCTCCATACGCTCGGCAAGCGGGATGATTGGCCGACTGCCCTTGGTGAGCTCGCAGACCTCGTCGGAAACGACTCCGGCGATGAGGTAATCGCAATCGTTTTTGGCATGCCGCAGGATGTTGAGATGGCCGACATGGAATAAATCGTAGGCTCCGGCTGCATAGCCGACACGAACTGTCACGGATGGATCCTCTACTTGCCGGAAGGTGGTGCCCGAAGGAGGCTGGTTCGCCATCCACCGGTCAGCCCCGACAACTGACGGTCCATCGGATAACTCCGATAGTAGCTGACCTCGCAGTGATCGGCGACTCTCCGAACGGTACAGAGATCATGGACCGCGCCTACCCACAGTCACCAGATCGGATCGGTACGACTGGCGAACGGGTAGAGTCGGTCCATAAGATCGGCTTCATGCATTGTTCGAGGGCGCTCACCTGGAAGCAGCGCACGACGCCATCTGTTCCCGCAACAACGGTTACCTGCGGCAATGGAGGTTCACCTTGCCCAGGCTCGACTACCCCTTTAAACCTTAAAGTGTAAAACGATACCAATTCGTGATCAACACGGTCGGTGAGGACGCACTCGCCGTCGTCAGGTGACTTTCAACTCACGGAAAGCCGCCACGCCGTCCGGAGAACTGCGACCGATGTGAAAATACCCGCCGCGGGCAGTGGTGTCCACGGCGTCGACCCTCGCACCGGTATCGGTCCGGGAAAGGGCAATGCGGCCGCCTCCGACCTCGACCCGCAACCGGGCCCAGGAGCCGGCGGACATCGCGGGCGTCGAGGCCGACGGCGCCAGCCGCTCACCGGATATCTGCCCGTCATGATGGCGGTAGAGGCCCAGTTCGCCATCGGCCCGCAGGATCGCGTGGTAGCCGTCCCCGCGACCCTGCCGGTGCTCGTAGTAGGAGTCGTCGGACCGGCCGAAGGCAATTCCCAGGCTTTCCCGATCAGCGCCGGGGAGTACTTGCCACGACGCGTCGACTTCGATCGTGTACGGCAAATCGCCAATGACCGCGGGCGACAACTGCCCCAACGTCAGGTAGTGCTGGGTGTTCTGGGCGGCCAGGACCAGCTCACCTGCGGGTGTGAAGGTCGGCCGGTAGAACGCGACGGCAGGATTCCGGCTCATCTCTCCCGGTTCGACGACCTGGGCTGCCCAAGAGTCCGCCGAGACCGGCGACGTCCGTTCGGCGACATAGCCGAAGCTGGAGCAGATCGCTCCCTGCACGCCCCGGTCGAAGAAGTGTCGCGCGTCGGACCGTCGGTGCACGGGATAAACCCAAACCGGCACACCCGAATCTACGGCTGCCGCGACGACATCGTCGGTCGTGTACGACAAATCGGCCACGAATGCCGGGATGACCAGGTAGTCACGTCGGGGATCCAGCCCCGACGCCGCCTGGTTCACGGCCGCCACCGTCGCGTCGACCCGTGCCAGATAGCTGAACACGGGATAGCCGGCACTCTTCGCCTGGATCAGCCGCCGGCTGGTGTGGAAGCCCTTGACGATGACCGAGTCGGTCAGCCCGTAGCGCTCCACCATTGCCAGCATCGGACCGAAAGCCGCGTCGACCTTCGCCTCGACGGCCAACACCACCCGACCGCCGAGCCTTTCCAGCACGTCCGAGAACAACGGGATCCTCGGTGCCCGGTCGAGCCACCCCTGGCCGAGTTGCGGCTGCCAGATCCGCGCCTGGGCCGCCACCGACGACGACTGGGTGAGGACCGGGCCGGCGGCCGTGGTCGTCCGGTCGTAGGTCAGGTCGTGCAGACAGATCAGAACGCCGTCGGACGTCATCCCGACGCTGATCTCCAGACATCGGGCACCCCAGCCGGCGGCTGCGACATAGGCCTCCATGCTGTGCTCGGGCAGGACGTCGCCGGACCCGCGGTGAGCGACGAAGTATCGGTCACCCCGTTCGGCGGCCCATTGCCCGACGGAGGCGCGGGGAGCGCCGACGGGCGCCGCCCAGGCTTTCGCCCCCGGGAGCACTCCGGCGGACATGAAGGCACCCGTTGCAGCGCCGAAGCCGAGCAAGCGCAGGGCCGTGCGGCGGTCGACCCCGACATTCGCCCAATTTCCGGGCTCAGACCTCTGATCGTCCGATCTCATCCATACTCAATCTTTTAGAGGGAAACCCCTGCGATCCGGCCTAACCGCGTCCCCGACCGACGGCCAAACGCGGCAAGCCGCAATCATAGGGTATTCCGGCAATTCCCCCCCGTCCGGGGTCAGGCCTGGAGGGCGGCATCGGCATTGTGGTCGAATTCCTCATATGCCTTGCTCCGGGCATCAGCCGGCCGCATGTTCAACACGGTTCCGAGCACCCGGGCCTCCACCGACACCAGCGAGCTCGCAGCCATCGCAACCTCGGCCCGGGTGGTCTTTCCGTAACGGACGACCAGGACGACACCATCGGCATGCACCGCCGCCACTGCGGCGTCGGTCACCGGGAGCAGTGGCGGGGTGTCCAGCAGGATGAAGTCGAACCTCGCGGTGAGGGTGACCATCAATTCGGTCATCGATGGCGAGCCGAGAAGCTCGGACGGATTGGGCGGAATCGAGCCGCTGGTCAGCACCGAGAGCCCCCCGCGCCCCCAGGGCTGTAGCACTTCGTCGATGGATGCCTGCCCGGCAAGGACATTGGTCAGCCCCACCGAGCCCTCTATGTTGAGGTATTCGGCCAGTCTCGGGCGCCGCAGATCGGCCTCGATCAGCAAAACCCGCTGCCCGGCCTCGGCGAAGACGATCGCTAGGTTCGCGGCGGTGGTGGACTTTCCCTCCCCCGCCGTGGCCGAGCTGACCACGATCACCTTGACCGGGTTGGCTGCGTCGATGAACTGCAGGTTGGTACGGAGCTGGCGGAACTCCTCGGCCCGCGCAGAACGGTGGACCGGCAGGTCGTCGATGACCGACTTCTTGCGGGCGGACTTCTCCAGGCTCACCACGCCGACGACAGGAAAGCCGGCCAACGACTGGAGCAGTTCGGTCGACCTGATGGTGGTGTCGGTCAATTCACGGACAAACGCAGCAATGGCTCCGAGTACGAGGCCGACCAACAGTCCGATCGCGTAGTTCAAGATCTTGTTCGGAGATACCGGCGAACTGTCCACCGTCGGTCCGGACGTCACCTTGAGCGCGACCGTCGCCTTGGCGCTGCCACGGTTCTCGAAATCGGTGACCAGCGGGCCGAAATCCTCGGCGATCGCCGTGGCGATCTGTAAGGACCTCGGTGCGGAGGTGTCCCGGACAGTTGCCTTCAGGATCACGGTGTTCGGCGGGGAGGCGCCGGTGATCGTCTTCTTCACGCCCTCGGCGCTCAGATCGACATGCGTCTTGGCGACTATGTCCCTGGCCAGCGTGTCGCTGGTCAGTAGCTCCAAATAGGAATTGATCCGCCGGGTCGCGTACTGATCCGCCTGCAGCGGGGTCCCGGCTGCGTCGGTCGGGGTCGACACGAAAAAGCTGACCGTACTTTCGTATTTAGGGGCTATCCGTTGACTGACCAACACTGCCGCACCCACCCCGAGGAGAGTCGCCGCGATGACAACCCACCAGTATTTCTTCAGCGCCCGGAAGTAGGTGCGTATTTCCACGTGGCATCCAATCCCGTCTACAGCCCGTCTGTCCTCGGGCAGCCATTTCCGAACCCCGCCCGGTCACCGACGGACACATCTGCAAGGAACCGGTCACAAATTGTAAGCTCAGGGAGCCCGCTGATGTGACCGGCTGCCACCGTGCCGCGGCCAGCAGCGTGGCCTCACGGCTGGATGGGTTCGAAGCGCGGCGTGCGCGGCTGCCCACGGCGCGATGCGGACCGGCAGGCTCGACCGAGCCGTCAGGAAAGGGGGCGGCGCAGTGCAGGTCTTCGGCTGGGCAGTGGTCGCCCTGCTGGCTGCCGTGCTGCTGCGGCGCCGCCCGATCTACCAGGCGGGCGCCGTTGCGACGCTCTGGGTCCTCGTTCCCGGCACCGCCGGAGAGCTGATCACCGGCCGGTCCGCCGGAATCCTGTCCATCCGTCCGGGCACCTGGCTGGCGTTCGCGTCTGTGCTCACCCTGCTGTTCACCTACCGGGCTCTGACAGCCAGAGCCGTCGGCAGCCGGATGCTTCTCTATACCGCCCTGAGCGTGGTCCTCGCCGCAGCAGTGCTGGTGACCCAGCTCGGTCACCACAAGGGCGGCATGGTGCTGGTGCTGGACCAACTGTTCGCGCCGATGCTCGTGTTCCTGATCATCCACGTCGCCGCACTTCACGACCCGGGGAGTCTGGGTCGGCTGCGATCGCTGCTGATCACCCTGGCCGCCGGCGAGTCGCTCCTCGCGGTTGCCCAGCGCCTGACCCGGTCCGTGCTCTTCTACCAGTCCTTCTACGAGCAGCAGACGTGGTTCGACCCGGCGACCTGGACCCGATGGATGGGCACCATCGACCACCCGTTGGGCCTGTCCTTTCTGATCTGCCTTGCCATCCCCCTGCTCGTCGGGCTGGACCGGGCCTGGTTGCAGATGCTGCTGCTAGCGGTTCTGGTGTCCGGCATGCTCATCACCCAGTCCAGGACGGGGATTGTCATCGCCGCCGCCGAGCTGGTTTTCGTACTGGCGGCCGGCAAGACCAAGCCGCTGGCCAAAGCGGCACTCGTGGTCGTCAGCGGCGCCGGGGCCGTACTGCTCGTCGCTTCCGGCCTGGCCTCGGGGGTGACGTCCAGAATCACCAACGATGCCGGCTCGGCGCAGGCCAGGGGGGCCGCTTTCGACTTCGTCGTGCACAACTGGCAGCACTACCTCATAGCCGGCGCCGGGTCGGGCTCGAGCTACCAATTGGCTGCCGACGGTGGGCTGATCACCAGTCTGGAGAGTGCCTTCTACATCTATCTGGTCGACATCGGATTGCTCTTCGCCGTCGTGTACTTCGGCGCCCAGGCGGTGATCGTGCTGACGGCGGCGCGGGTCAGGGGAGCTTCCGGTTACGTGGTGGCCGGCGTGGCCGCACTCATCATTCCGCAGACCTACAGTTCTCTCGGCGCTGACACCTCCGCCGGGGTACTGCTCTGGACCGCTCTCGGGATGTGCTGCGGCGCAACCGCACTCGTCGGCACAACTGCAGCTGCGCTGACGGCGGACAGCTCATCAGTGGAGGCGGCCCGTTTCGATCTGCTGCACCCGACCACCCACCGGGCGCTGTCGGTCGCCGGCTCCGGGCGGCAGAGTGGACGATCCCGCGCTGCTCAGTGGAGCCGATCGGTACCGGCCACCTCCGAACCTGCCATCTCCGAAACGGCAGGTCCCGCCCCGACGGGACTGCTGAGCGGCGCCGGGGGCGGGAGAGGCATTGCGGTCGCGCCGGCGCAGCCGCCCGGCACGGCCGCGGCCTACCCGCCGACAACCGCCCGGGTCCTCGTGGAACGCGTCGCGAACCGTCGCCCCGGAGTGGACGATTCGCCGGCCTTCCAGCCGGTGACCCAATCGATGACCCAATCGGTGACCCAATCGGTGGTCAACCGGTGGAGCAGGGGTTCGACCGCCGGACTGCTGGAGCCGCAGTCCAGGTGGAGCCGGATGACCCGCACCGCCGCCGGCGACCGTCGTCAGGCCCGGCGCCTGTCCCCGGCACACCTGGCACCTGACGACCCGTCACCCGAAGAACCGGCCGGGCAGACTCCGTCCGGTCCCAATGCAGCCAATCCCCATGCAGCCGGTCCCAAGACAGCCGGTCCCAATGCAGCCGGTCCCAATGCAGCAGGGGCCTCGTCGTCCGCTCCTGCGCCGACTCCGCCGTCCCGGAACGCCGGTCGCGGACCGGGCGACGTTGCCGGCAACATGCTGACGACCCTCATCGGCAACTTCTTCCCGCCGCTGGCCATGCTGGTCAGCGCGCCGCTGCTGGCCCACGCCCTCGGGGTGGACGGTCGCGGCGCGGTGGCGGCCGCGAATGCGCCGCTCGTTCTGGTGACCACGGTGGCCACGTTCGGCGTGCCGAATGCGGTGACCTACGTGATCGCCCGCTCGCCGTGGCTCGTTCAGCGGGCCAGCCGACTCGGTTCGTTGATCGTCCTGATCGCCGGTCTGCTGGCCACGGCGGTGGTGATGCTCTCGGCTCGGTGGCTCAGTGGCGGAAACCCGGAGATCCGCACTCTGATCCTGGTGGCGGCGCTGGCGGTCATCCCGTCGTTGCTGGTGGCGGTGCTTCGGGGTTCGGCGTCCGGTCTGCACCTCTGGCGGCTGGTCACCGCGGAGCGGATGGTCTCGGCCGTGGCCAGGTTGGCCGGGCTGGTCGCGTTGGTGCTCGTTCATCGGTTGACCCCGATGAGCGCCACCATCGTGACCGCGGTGGGGCCGATCCTGGGCGCGGTGGTCTATCTGAGACTGGCCAGGATCGCCCGCCAGCTGGCGGTCGGCGGTGGTGGTGGGTCACTCCGCATCGGCGACGTGCTCAGTTACGGCCTGCGGATCTGGGTTGGCGCGATTTCGGGCGTCCTGCTGGTCAAGCTCGACCAGGCGGTGATGACCCCGTTGGCCAACGCCCACCAGCTCGGTCTCTACGCCGTCGCCGCCACCGTCGCCGATATTCCGCTCATCATCAATTCGGCGGTTCGGGACGTCACCTTCTCGGCCGATGCGGCCGACACCACCGATTCCCGCCTCGGTGCGTCGGCCAGGATCTCCAGTACGGCGTCCGCCGCGCTCGGCCTGGTCACCGGGATCAGCATGATCTGGTGGCTGCCCTGGTTGTTCGGGCACGATTTCTCGGCGTCGCTGGGATCGGCGGCCGTTCTGATCGCAGCTGCGGTACTCGGCACCCCGGGCTCCATTGCGGGCGCCGGGTTGGCTGCCCGGGGCCGACCCGGACTCCGGAGCACCTCGTTGGTCGTGGCCTGCGTGGTCAGCATCACCCTGCTGGTGCTGACGGTTCCGTCGATGGGCGCGATGGGCGGGGCGATCGCAACTCTGGCCGGAGCCTTGCTGGCCTCGAATGCCAACATCTTCTTCCTGTGGAAGCTGTTCGACATCCCGCCGCGTGAGTTCTACGGCTTCCGGCGCAGCGACTTCCACGCCGTGGTCCGGTTCGGCCGACGGATCGTCTCGCAGTTGCGCCGCACCAGGTGAGTGTGACCCGGCGAGTGGAACGGTGGGTGACCCAGTGGGTGAATCAGTGAGTGAACCGGTGCGTGAATCAGTGAGTGAACCGGTGCGTGATCCTCTCGGTAACCCCATCGGTGACCCCTCCGGTGAATCCATCAGCGAACCCATCGGTGACCTGGGCGATGGCGGTTCCGATCGGCCGGTGGTCGCGATCTGGCGGACCAACTGGCTGCCCGCTTCGGAGACGTTCATTCGCAACCAGATCGAGGCGCTGCAGCGGTGGAGTCCACTGTTGATCGGCCTGCGCCGGGTGCCGGACGGGCTGCCGATCGAGCCCGATCTCGCCCCGTTCGACCTTTCCCTCACGGGCCGCATCCGGCAGCGGACAGCCGGTGCAGTCGGTTACCGGGGGGTGTATGACGGCACACTCCGCCGGCGCCGGGCCCGGCTGATCCATGCCCACTTCGGCCCGGGCGGCATCCACGCACTGCCGATCGCCCGGCGGCTGGAAATCCCGCTGATGGTCACCTTCCACGGCTTCGATGCCACCAGCCTCCCCGCGCAGACCGGGGCGGCCGGGCGCCGTTACCGGTCGGATCTGCGGCGGCTCTTCGACGGCGCGGCCCGGCTGCTCGCCGTATCAGAGTTCATCGCCGATCGGCTCGTAGCGCTGGGGGCGCCGCGTGAAAAGGTGACGGTGCACCACATCGGCACGCCCATCTCCCCAGCGCCCATCTCCCCAGCGCCGGCTACCCGAGGCCCAACCGCCCGAGAGTCGGCTGCCCGACTCCCGGCCGCTCGACCGCCCGCCCCACAGGGGTCCGTGATCCTCTTCGTCGGTCGGCTGCGCCGTCAGAAGGGCCTCGACCAGCTGCTCGATGCAGTGGCGATGCTGCCCGGTCCGGTCCGCGATCCCCTCCAGGTGCGTATCGTCGGCTACGGCGAGCTCGCGGACCATCTGCACCGGCGGATCGACGCCGAACGGCTTCCGGTGACGATGCTCGGCCGGCTGGGCTCGGATCAGGTCAGGGAGCAACTGGACGCGGCGGCGATCTTCTGCGCACCGTCGGTGAGCATCGGCGACGGCGCCGTCGAGGGTTTCGGAATGGTCTATCTGGAAGCCGCGCTCCAGGGCCTGCCGGTCGTCGCCTTTCACCACGGCGGGGTCGGCGAGGCTGTCCTCGATGAGGTCACCGGGCTGCTCGCGCCGGAAGGTGATGTCGCCCAACTCTCGGGCCTCCTGCTCCGATTACTCAGCGATCCGCCCCTTCGCCGCAGGTTGGGTGAGGCGGGACGCGAACGTGTCCGGCGGCATTTCGACATCCGGGCCCAGACCGCCGTCCTCGAGCAGATCTACGATCAGGTCGCCGCGGGGCGCTAGCAGCCGGCGGGACGCGATCGGCCCCGGCGAGCGAGTCGCCGGGGCCGAATGAGCAATGACGGTCAGCCGGATCCGATCAGCCGGTCCGATCAGCCGGTCCGATCAGCCCCGCCTGGTCAGCCCGGCCTGGTGGCCAGCCGGGCCTGTCAGCCGAGATGAACCAGGGCCCCCAGCATCCGAGCTCCGGCGGGCCGCCCCAGCATCGCTGCGATCGAGGCGGGCAACGGAGTGGCCGTTCCGGTCGCAGCCAGGGTGGTGGTCGACGGGCTCAGGTTGGCGGTCAACGCACCTGCGCCGAACGCGGTACCCCTGGCTTCCAGGCCCGTCGTCCTGAGCCTGGCCAGGGTCGGATAGCTGGCGTTGCCGAGCAGCGCCAGGTTCCGGCCGCTGTTCTGCTGCCAGACGTTGCTGGTCGCAGCCACACCGATCTGCTGCCAGGTCCGCCGGCCGGTGCCGTCCTGCAGGACGAAGAGGTTCTCGTTGCCGGGCTGCCCGACCAGGATGTTGTTCTGGAAGGTGATCGGCCCCACCTGCCACGACATCGTGGGATCCGGGAAAGGCTGGCGCATGTCGTGCCCGAACACCGAGGCGTCGGTGCTGGAGCGGGTGTCCTGATAGGCGACGAACTGCCGCCAGTTGCCCACCATCGTGTTGTTCCAGACCTGCGCGTTGTGCGTGTCGAAAACGAAGATGCCGTTGTTCGCGTTGTTCACCACGAGATTTCCGACGATGCTCACATTCGTGGCCAACTCCGACTCGATCCCGTACCACCCGTTGCCGACCACGATGTTCCGGCTGATCCGCACGTTGTAGTCGGCGTCGTCGAACCACAGGCCGTCGGTGAGATTGTTCGAGATGGTGTTCGCGTCGATGATGACATTTCTCGACCTGGTGATCTTCATCCCGCCGGAAGCCGGGTTCCGGTTGAAGTGCTCGGCGTTGTTGCGGGTGATCGCGCTGTTCAACACCTTCAAGCCGTACGCATTGTTGGCGACGATCCCCAGGATGCCGTTCCGATCGGCGGTCAGGTTCCGGACGGTGATGTTGTCACCGGTACCGACCGACAGTCCGCCACTGGAATTGTCGGCAGTCACGACGTTCTCGATGACCGAATTGGCCCCGCCCACCCGGACGGCCGCCATTTCACACACGCAAGGGGCGTACCGGTGGAATCCGATACCTCGAATCGTGGTGTTTGCGGCATAGGTCACAAATGCCCGGCCCAGATCGCTGGCCCGCACCTGATGGCCGACCGGATTGGAACCCAGATACATCCGGCTCGATGCATAGTCGACGAAGAACCTGCCGGCGCCCAGCGCGGCAAGGCTGCTCACCTGACTCTGCGGCACCCCGTCGATCCAGACCTGATCAGGGTGGGCTGCCATCGGATACGAAGGGTTGATGAACGTCGGGTCGTTCTGACCGGTGGTGAAACTGGACCAGGCCGGAAAGCGGGCCGTCCAGCCACTGTGCACCCAGTGGGTACCGCTGGCGGCGAAGGAGCTGACAGCGCTGGATCCGTCGAGCCAGACAGCCTCCCCCGGGTAGGACTGGATGGTGATACCCCGGCGGCCGTCGTTGGCCACCACGGCCTCGTGGTAGGACCCGCCCCGCATGACGATGGTCTGGCCGATCGCCACGCGGCGCAAGCCTGCGGCCAGGGTGCGGAGAGGTGCCCCGACGCTGCCCGCGGCCGCATCGGATCCGGCCGGCGAGACGAACAGTGCGCCGGCGGGCACCGGATAGCGGGTACCCCCCACCCCGGCCGAACCCGCCAGGCCCACGGCCAGCGGCGCCGGCGCGGCCGGTGCCGGTGCAGGGGCAGGGGCAGGGGCAGGGGCAGGGGCAGGGGCAGGGGCAGGGGCACCAGAGGCAGCGAGCGCGTACACCGAGAAATTACGGGCCAACGCCGTGGTGTTGTGTCCGAAGACATAGGCAGATATCGCCGGGCTACCGACGCCAATCCGACCGGAGCCGGCGTCGGAGTACTGCAGCTGCCAGCCAGGAGCTGCTGCCCCCGGGGTGAACGCGCGGGCCTTCACCAGCACCGGCGTGGAACCGGTCAACTGCAGCTGGGCCCGCAGCGTGGAGTTGGCGGACATCCTGTTACCCAACACAATGCGGCCCAGGGAGGTGACTGCGGTGGCCGAACCGTCCTGACGCAGCAGGATCAACGAGGTGAGCCCCCCGGCCTCGACCTTGAGCCGGGCGGCATAGTGCGAGGTCCCGGTATCGCGGAGACGGACCGTCAGGTAGTCGGCCGCCGAGCCGGTCGGCAGGCTGGTCACTCCGAAATCAACCGAGGCCACGGCATCACCCACGCTGACTGCCCGCAGGGTCGCCGTACCGGTTCGGCCGGACGTCAGAGAGATCCTGCCGCTGCCCGCAGCCGCCGAGAATGCGGTGGGCGGAACGGTCGTATAGGCGCCGCCGGTCGGGGCGCTGCCCCAGCCCCCGGCCACCGTCCGCGTCAGCGTGTCACTGGCGAGTGCTCTGCCCTGGACATAGGTCGGCACCGGTGCGGCTGCTGCGGCCGCGATCCCGCCGGCCGGCGCCAGGCTGAACCCGTAGGCGAGGATCAGCGTGGTGGCCGCGACACGGCGTGGTAGCAACGTCCTTCTCGTGGCGGCGGGCACGCCGGCTGGATCCGTCGCGCGTGCAGGCGGGGATCCGATAGGTGTGGCGGTGGCTCTCGCGGAGTGGAACGGGCGCAGCAGTTGTGCGCGGGTCCCCCGACGGTATTGCGGCATCAACTCTCCTTTTGGTAGTCGCTTTGGCTGTCGTTGCTCAACAGATTCGGTTGGTGTCGTGTGCAGCTGGGGTCCTGTCGTTCTGTTCGTGAGGAACGGTTGCGGATGCAGAGCCGGTTCTTCTGGTCCGCTCCGGGCTGGAGAGGCACGGGTCGCCGGACGGAGAAGCAGGTGGGCACGGGTGCGACACCGGCGTGCGGAGGGATGGACTGGTTCGCGTCGTGCAGGCCCGGGACGAGGGAACAGTAACGGTCGGCTAACGAACTGATCGCGGACGGATCACGCCGGCTCGATCTCCCACTTCGCTACGTGGTTCGGCTGACCCGCGCGCTCGCTGGTCTGCCGCCATGCGTGGGAAGACTGCGGCGACAAATCACCCACCGTCACTCACCGGAGGGCAATATCGCGGCCACCCACGCACCAAGAGGGTGAATTTGGATTCTCTCCATCACTCACGCGGGAAAATTGGTGCGAGGGGGCATTTGTCCAATTCACGCCGAGCCTCGGGCGCGATATCCTGATCTTGAACTTGTCTGTCGCGGCTCGTATTCGCACGTCAATAGCGGCACGTCAATTTGCTGCCCAACTGCATCTGCACGGCACGAGAGGGCCGGCCCTGCCGTTGCCCTGGGTGTTACGGCCGGAAACCCCCGTGGTGCGGGAACCTCCGCCTTCGTTCCGATGCCTGACGACTGGGCCGGGCACCGGGTGCCGACTGCGGAGTGGGGTGTCAGCGGCCGAGGAAGGGCCAGCCGGCCACGAAAGGACAGAGAGAAGGACAGTGGTGACAGCGTTCGCCGAGGCGGTCGGCAGGTTGCGAACGGCCCAGAAACCGGGGCGCGGGGCCCCGCCGTACTCCCGATGGATCAATCGGCGGCTGGGTCGCCTATTGGCGGCCGCCGCCCATCTCACCGGCCGGACACCCAATCAGGTCACCGTCGTCAGTGCTCTGTTCAGCTTCGGCGCGATAGCGGTGCTGGCGTTGACGTCCCCGACTGTGCTGACCGGATTGACGGTGTGCCTGCTGCTGGTCATCGGCTACGCACTCGACGCCGCGGATGGTCAGCTCGCTCGCCTGCGGGGTGGTGGCAGTGTCGCCGGTGAGTGGCTCGACCACATCGTCGACGCCGCCAAGATCTGCCTGCTGCATTCGGCGGTGGCAATCTCGCTGTTCCGGTTCGGCCCGGGTCCGCGCGGCCTGCTGCTCATCCCGCTCGGATATCAGGCAGTCGCCAGCGTCTTCTTCTTCTCGTTCATCCTGGTGGACAAGCTGCGTGGTGAGCGACCGAACCAGGGTGACGCACCGGCGAAACCGGGGAGCGGCCTGCTGCAGACGATTGCGGCGCTGCCCACGGACTACGGGGTCCTCTGCCTGGTTTTCGCCGTCCTCGGGGTCCGTTGGGCCTTTGTCTGGGCCTATTCGACGATGTTCGCGCTCAACGCCGCCGTGCTGGCGCTGGTGCTCATTCGTTGGTGGGGGGAGATGCAGGTCGCCGATCGGGCGGCGGCCACGGTAGCCGCCGGACCGACCCTGTGACGACCGGCCGGTGATCGACCTGTGAAGACCGAGCCAGTGAAGACCGAGCCAGTGAAGACCGAGCAATGAACACCCAGGGACAACGGGTCATGCTCATCGCCAACCCTTCCCCCGACGTCTACGGCTCCGATCTGCAGATGCTGGAGAGCGTCTCGGCGATGGTGGACCTGGGCTGGGCCGTCGTCGCTGTGCTGCCGCATGACGGGCCGCTGGTCAGCCTGCTCGAGAGCCGCGGCGCGCAGATCCGGTTCGAATCCTTTCCGGTATTGCGCCGGGCCAACGCATCAGCCCGCGGTATCACCGCGATGCTGAGCGAAGCGGGAGGATCGCTGCGGCTGATCCGGCGGGTCATTGCCGCTGTCGGGGCCGACGTCGTCTACGTGAACACGGTGACCCTGCCCTGGTGGTTGCTCGCGGCCCGGTTGAGCCGGACGCCGGTGATCTGCCACGTCCACGAGGCCGAGAAACAGGACCGCAAGGTGGTCCGCCTTGCACTGGTTGCGCCGTTGGTCCTGGCGAAGGCAACGATTGTGATCAGCCGGGTTTCGCTGACAGCAATGTGTGCCGAGCTGCCCCTGCTACGCCGGCGGGCGCATCTCGTCTACAACGGCGTCGCCGGGCCGCTCGATGAACCCTCTCCCCCGGTGCCCGGGGCCGACGGCCGGGTGACGGTCTGCCTGATTGCCCGATTGTCCCCGCGCAAGGCTCCGGACGTGGCCCTTGACGCCGTGGGCATCTTGCGCCGGTCCGGTCGCGATATCCGGTTGTTGGTGTGCGGCACGGCTTTTGCCGGATACGAATGGTTCACAGACCAACTCCTGCGGCGGTCGGCAGAGCCGGATCTGGCCGGCACAGTGGAGTGGCTCGGGTACGTGGCACCGATCTGGCCGGTGCTGGAGCAGGCTGACATCGCCCTCGCACCGTCACTCCGGGAGCCATTCGGGAATGCCGTGGTGGAGGCGCAGCTGGCCTTGCGCCCGATCATCGCCTCGGCCGCCGAAGGTCATCTGGAGACGATCAGCGACGGGGTGACCGGGTTGCTGGTGCCGCCCAGCGATCCGGCGGCGCTGGCAGCAGCGATTCTCCGACTGATCGACGACCCGCTGTTGGCGGCGGCCCTGGCGGCTAACGGCCGGGCTTCGGCCCGACAGCGGTTCTCGACCGAGCGGTACCGACAGGAGGTCGCCGCGGTGGTGAATTCGGTGCTCCGCTAGACCTTGGAGAATTCGTCGACCAGAAGCCGGGTGGCCCGGATGTTCGACCGGCTGGACGCGCCGAAGACGATCGATTCGATGTTCGGCTGGGCGCACACCCATTCGATTGCTTCCCGGGGCGGGATAGCACCGGATGCGAACACCGACATCGCGACCGCCCGGAAGGGCCTTTCCGCGAGTGCGGCGTGATACGCGGCCATTCCGCCCGACATCCGGAAGCCGATCTTGTTGATGTTGGAGCAGACGATCGGGTTGATCACGTCGACCCGGGCCAGGGTGTCCAGCAACATGGGCAGATTCATCGTGATGAACCCGGCCTCTGCCTGATATCGGGTGCGCACGTGGTCGGCGAAAATGCGGAAGGCCTCGTCGAAACCCAGACCCAACAGCAGGTCGACAACGACATTCTGCAGCCAGACGACGGGCGTCGGCAAGCCCCTGAACATCTTCATCTCGGCGTCGACCAGCAAGGTGATCAAGCCCTCGATGTCCTTCTTCGCCAGCGCCCGGCCGCCCCGCAGAGTGGCGTTGAGCATCCCCTCCTCCGGGAGGAATCTGCGCACCGCGCCGAGCATTCCGTTCTCCGTCACCGCGTCGGCGTACTTGTGCGCATAGGGCATGCAAGGCATGAACTTGAAGTCCGGGTACCGCTCGGGAGCAGCCCGGACCCGTTCGCAGACAAGCGCGATCCGATCATGCGTGGTGCACATGAAGGTGGTGATGCCTTCGTCGTAGGCGGCGTCCAGAACGTCCATCACGGCGTCGATCTCCTGGAAACGCATGGCCTGGGCGGTGGCCTTCTGCTCGGACATGTGATTGACCCCGAAGAACTGATTGTCACCGAACAACAACCGGTCCATGGTGCGGTCTCCTAGCTGAGAGAAATGTGGGTGGGAGAAATGTGAGTGGGAGAAACGTGGCTGCAAGAAATGACACTGGAAGGTTTGCGGCCCGTTCCGGGAGGTGACCGGACAGGGTCTCGCCGGCGGATCACTTTCTCCTGCGGGCGAGGAACCGGGGAAACCGACGCCGCGTTCTCCCCCTCGAGGTTGCCGGGCCCGGTGACGCTGAGCCGGGCCCGCCGTCGACCGCCCCGGCCCAGCCACCCGCGGCGTCCCGACTGATCAATTCCAGGGCGCGGTCGGTGATGGCAGCGGATTCAAAGGTGTTGGTGCCGTAGAGGTCTCTGGCCGCCACCCGACGGACGAAGTGGTCGAGTTGGGCGCTGTACTCCTCGCCCCTGAGATAGAACCAGACCGGCTCGGTCAGTTCGGTGGTGTATTTGACATTCCACCCGGGGCCATAGGAATCGGGGATGTCGGCGGTTTCCCGGAGATAGACCTGACATTCCTGACGGTCGACATTGATCCGGCCCTCGGTACCCCACAGCGTCATCTTGGTCGTCATCTTCCGGCAGGACTCGTCGGACCAGTTCACCGAAACCTGGCCCGTCGCCCCCCCGGGGAACTTCAGCGTGCTGAACACCTCGTCTTCCGTCTCCTGGGAGAAAACACTGCCCAGCACCGAGCCGCGAGCGGCGGAGGGCGCACCGAGGTACCACGTCAACAGGTTGACCGGATGCGCGGCATAGTCGTAGAGGCACCCACCGCCCTCGGACCGACGGCTTCGCCAGGTCGATCCTTTGGGCGCCAACACGACTGGGCCGTAGGCCTCCGCCAGCACATGGGTGACCCGGCCGATGGCTCCGAGGTCGAGGAGCCTTTTCACCTCCGCGAACGCGCCGACGAATCGGTTGTGATATCCGACCTGGGTGACCAGTCCGCGCTCCGCGGCCAGGCCGGCGAGGGCCGACGATTCCGCCGAGGTCAGGCACAGCGGCTTCTCGCAGAAGACGTTCAGACCGGCCCGCAGGGCAGTGCCGACCATGTCGTAGTGCAACCTGTTCGGCGTGGCTATCACCACTGCGTCCAGTTCGATGCCATCCATCATGGATTGCAGGTCGCCGAAGGTCTGCAGACCGGTGTACTTGCCCAGCACGTCCAGGATGTATCCGGTGGAGTCGACCACCCCGGCCACGGTGACGTCCGGGTGGGCCCGGACCATCGCAAGGTGGGAAAGGCCCATCTTGCCCAGGCCGACCAGGCCTACCTTGACCATTTGGATCCCCTCACGGAATTGATGACGCCTGGCTTGCTGGTGGCCTGATCGGGTCGGCGGCGCGATAGTCGCTTCACTTCTCGGGCCGTCCTCCGATCGAATTGCTGGCGGAGCAGCCTTTCGTACTGGCCGGCGACGTGGGTCCAGGTGAAGTGTTCGGCATGCCGGGAGCGGCTCGCGGCCGACATCTCCGCCCGCCGGCCGGGGTCGGCCAGCAGGGCGGTCACTTCGCGGTCCACATCCGACACGGTGCGGAAATAGACCGCGCCGTCGCCGGCGACCCACCTGTTGTATTCATTGTCGTGAGCAATGATCGGATCACCGGCGGCCATGGCCTCCACCAGTGACGGGTTGGTGCCGCCGACCGTGTGGCCGTGCAGGTAGACGGCACTGTGAAACCGCAGTGCCGCAACGCTCTCCGGTGCGTACACCGCGCCTGGAAAGATCACTTCCGGGCCGGCCGCCCGCATCACCCGGCGATGGTAGTCATCGGTCCCGGGCTGATAGGTGCCGAGAACCAACAGTTTGTGCCCGCGCTCGCGGCGCGAGAACCCGGAGACGATTTCCAGGATGGAATTTTCCGGAATCGGCCGGCAGATCACCGTCGAATAGCCGCCGGGTACCAGCCCGAGGGTGTCGAGGAACGCGGTCGGCGCCGACCTCACGGGGTCGGCGCCATAGGTGATGGTCGATATCTTCGCCGGGTTAGCCTTTGTCCGCAAATACGTCTCGATACTCGGGTGGTCGGCGATCAGCCGGTCTCCGACCACGCAAGCAATCCGCTCGTTGACATAGAGGATGGCCTGCCGGAATTTTCCCCAGCGGGACCTGGACCACTCGATGCCGTCCATGTTGATCACATTCGGCACCCCCATCACCCGCTGGGCGACGTTGAAGATCGCGGTGTTGTAACCGAACGTCAGACAGACGTCGCGGTGTTTGACGGCGTGCCGGATCGACTTCAGGTCGAAGGTCGAAGTGCCGAGCCAGCCCTCGCGGACGATCGGCACGGTGACCCGCTCGATACCGTGCCACTCGTCGTAACGGAACGGTCCGGTGCCCAACTCCTGGCAGTAGACCACCACCCGCCAGCCGTTGTCGCGCAGGTACTTCCCGACGTTTTCGGCAGCCGTCTCGAAGCCGCCGTAGCCGGCGGGGATCCCGTGGGTGCCGAGAATTCGGACCGTCGGCCGATCGGCTGAACGCTGGGTGCAGCCGAACAAAGTCAAGCTCCTTCGTGTTCGGGCAGAACTCGCCGTCGGCGATTCGCTGGTCCGTTGGCGCTGCTCGAACCCCAATGCGCACTCCCGGCCTGATCCGAGACTACTGCACTACGCCGCCCGCAGCGCACGGGGAAGGGCCGGAACACACTGCTCCGGCCCGTCGTCGCCCGCAGGTGCTAGGGAGTCGTGCTGGTGGTGATGGACAGGTTGTCCAGCGACACGGTGACCGGCGCCGTCGAGGTCGTCGACAGGTAGGTGGTCAAGCCGATTCCGCCTGATCCCTGCAGCGTCGGCTCCGCGTCGGTGGCCGAGACCTGCCAGGCCGCCGGCTCCGCGGCGCTGGTCTTCCAGACCTTTCCGGAGATCGTGCTGGTGCCCGATCCGACGACCTGGATGCGCATCCGGAGCGTGTCGCCCAGGTTGTAGGTCATACCCGCAACGGTGACCGTCTTGAGTACCGTCTCGACGCCGCCGACGATCTTGTTGACCGAGATCGTCGTGGACGTGGGTAGCGTGCGCACGCGGATCCGGTAGTCCGACGTCCCGGTCCGACGCGCGGCGAGGGACACATAGGTACCGGTGCCCGTCGCGGCCGCACTGAGCGAGACGTCCACCGTGCCGTTGACGTTGGCCCCTACCGCGGCGTTGAGATACGCGGACGGGCCGCTGCCGGCGGTCGCCATCTTCATGGTGCCGACGCCGCCGCCGACGCCGAACAGGGTGCTCGTCCCAACCAGGCTCCACGCTCCGCCCGCGTCAGCGGTGCCCAACTGGTTGGTCAGGGTGCGGCCGAAGGCATCGGTGGCCACCACCGGGTTCACCGGCGCGGTGACGGTGACCGGCTTGGTCGCCGGGGCACTCACCCCGCCGGCATCGTCGGTCACGGTCAGCGAAACTGTGTACGACCCGGCCGCCGCGTAGGTGTGGGAGGCGGTCAGACCGGTGGCGGTCGTGTTGTCACCGAAGTTCCACGCATAGGACGCGACGGTGCCGTCGGAGTCCGTCGACGACGAGCCGTCGACCGAAAGGGTCAAATTGGTGGTCGCAAGGGTGAAAGCCGCGGTCGGCTTCACATTGGCTGCCTTCACTACCACCGCTTTGGTGATGGAGTTGGGCGAACCGTTGTCGTCGACGACCGTCAGCGTCACCTGATAGGTGCCGGCCGACGCATAGACGTGCGTCGGATTGACGATGGTGGCGGAAGCGGAGTCGCCGAAGTCCCACGAATACGACCTAATAGTGCCATCCGGGTCGGAGGAGGTGATGCCGTCGAAGGCGACGCTGAGATCCGTCGCCGCGAACGTGAACGCCGCAACCGGCGGCACATTGGCCGCGGCGGCCACGGTCACGCTCTGGGTCACCGAATTGGTGGCGCCGAGGTTGTCGGTCACCGTCAGCGTGACCTTATACGTGCCGGCGGCGGCGAACTTGAATGACGGCTTGGCCACGGTTGAGGTGCCGGCGCCACCGAAGTCCCAGCTGTACGAGCTGACCGTCCCGTCGGAGTCCGCCGATGAGGTGCCGTCGAACGCGACGGTCAGCCCCGTCGGTGCGAACGTGAAGGCCGCTGTCGGCGGCGAGTTCGGCGGCGCGGTCAGGGTCACCACATGCGTGACCGCAGTGCTGACCGCGCCGAGGTTGTCGGTCACCGTCAGGGACGCAGTGAACGTCCCGCCCGCTGCGTAGGCGTGCGTGGGGCTGACGCCGGTGCCGGTCGAACCGTCACCGAAGTCCCATGCGTAGGACGCCACGGAGCCGTCGGCGTCGGTCGATCCGGTGCCGTCGAAGGCGACGCTCAGTCCGGTCGGGGTGGCGGTGAAGGCCGCCTTCGGCGCCCGGTTGACCCCGGAGGCCGCGTTGTAGTGCGCCGCGATCTGGGCCGGCGTGAGCACCGTG